>NZ_CAWQTY010000244.1:0-88915 GCF_963897815.1 Xenorhabdus sp. Sc-CR9 | reverse complement strand
GTAAAGCGTAATCCGCTTTTGGCCGCCGTCAGCCCGTTCATGATATTCATCCTATTTTGCTCCTTGTCATGATGGTTGAACAATTACATCTCCATGCGTGCCCCATAGACTTCTTTGAATTCCCACATAATTTTTTTGTGCGGGGTAGATACATCCAGCTTGACGAAAGTGGACTGACTGACAAAACAAGCCATCGCCTCATGGATTAACCGGCAGAAGCGGTACATTTCCCCCGAATTGGCGTAACAATCGGGGTTCAGGATCAGTGACAGCAGACGCCCACGAACAGGACACCCCAGCTTCATCCGGTCAATCAGGCGCTCTTCCACCTGCATAATGCCGTCGATATGCCGCTGGATATGGCGGCTCAGGGGGCGGTTAAATTCGGCATAATGGTTAAACAGACGAAGAAAATGCCGCATTCCTTCTGTGGTAAACAACAAAATGGGCGGACTGGCGAGGCAGGAAAGCAGCGGCCAGCCGGAATTATCCTGCAACATCGGCGGGTAATCGGTGGTGACTGGCGTAATATTGCGCACGCTGAGATGTGAAGGCGAACCTTCCTGCATCACACGGATGCTGCCTTGCGCCAGTGCCATTGCGGGTTCATGGTAGCCCGTAAAATCGCAGGCGACCGCGAGTTCAGGCAGGTTGCGAGCCGGTTTGCCCGTCAGGTCAAAAAAATGCAACCAGTGTTGAATGCGATCCAGCAAGTCACGCTCGGTGCGAAGCTGGTAGTAGAAATAATCCGGCTCTTCCCCGGCAAGCAGTTCTGCTGCGGGCGTAAACTGCTCTATCGGCAGATAGCGATAAGGGGTGCCCCGTTGCGCATCATCATCGGGTTGCTGGAGCACCTGAATATCACGTAACCGGAACAATTTCACTGCATCTCCCAGCGGCAGGGGATAACAGTGATTTTCGGCACTCAGCGCAATGGGCGGACTGATCCGGTTTTCCAGATGAATGGCCGGTACACAGCCCAGCATAAAGGCATCGCCGACATCATCCAGCGGCAGTTCGCCTTCAAAACGAAAAACCAGTTCAAACGTGCCGTCCGCATTGAGCGGGACTTCCGCGCGGTCACGGCTGATATCCAGCGTGACAAAATTATACAGGTGCGGTAGTGCATAATATTCAACCAGCGTTTGCAGGCCGGTATAGGGGTTCTTTTTCATCGGCAGGATGGGCTTATCCAGCAGGTCATGCCAGCCATAAGGAAAGCAGTTCAGCTTGCGTTGCTCGCCCTGTGCGCTGACGCTCATCTCACAGATATGCTGGTCAAGCCACAGGCTGAGCTGTGCCGCTCGTCCGGTATCCGTGCCGAGGAAAAAAGAGAGCGAACCGCATTTCCAGACTGAAGAAGTGCTTCCCGTCAGGCAAAGCGTCAGGATAATTTCGCTGTGGGTGCCGGTTTTTTTCACCCTGCGATCCCGCACAACTAAAGGCTCAATATGCAGCGGCCGGCAGGTTTTGAAGGTGAGTAATTGCTCCTCCGCCTGCGCAGAAACAGCCGTGTTTCTGGGAATATCCACAGCGCCCTGATGTTCACCATCGGTAGGGAAAAATTGCATGATTGTGGTGGGTGGGACGGAGCACAGCACTAACGGCCAGATGCGGGACAGAACTCCGTGGGTGATTTCAGGGAAATCATCCTCCAGTTTATCCCGTAAGCGGGCAATTAGCAGAGAAAACGCTTCGAAAAGACGTTGAATATCGGGATCATGAGCCGTTGCCAGAAAATCTGTTAAATGGGGGGATTCTTTTACCACGCGCTGAGCCAGCTCCCGCAGGTAGGCGCGTTCTTGCAGGTACAGCGATTCCTTGTTGTTTATCATTCTTTTTACTTTTTTATGTTAGATTTTTTTATCCGGCAGGTTAATTTATTGTACACACCCATCAATAAAATTAATTAACTAATTAGATGGAATTTTCACCTGATTTTGGCGGAATATGGGGGAATTAGCAGAATGTACGCGAGAATTCAGGCAAAAATAAGGATGGTAGGCACAGCCAACAGTTTGACTCCTCTGTGCTTAACCGTTATATCTTTTTCTGCAAAAATGATCTATCGCCTGCCAGGATCGCCTTCGAGTGGCGAAATCAAACTCCCGTAGCCTGCAAGGGAGAGCAAATATTGTGCGGTACATCTGCGCACTTTTGGAAGCGGATATTGTCAGATATAAACCCCTTGTCTAACGATGAAGGTTTTTTAAACTAAAAATACCCCAAAAGGGCGTTTTTATGCTGTTATCTAAGTGCATTGAATTCTGAATCATGCCCTTAACGCCATATTGCTAAATTATTTTCATACACCACATTCATACTTCTACGATCTCTGTTTGAAATATTCAGCTGATAACTTTTCTGCATCCAAATAATCAACTCATAACTATTGTTTGACATTTCACCTTGCTGCGTTTGCTGTATCGGCTGGCATTTCAACTCTCGTACCACTTTTGCTGACTGTTTATGGGACTTAAGGCGTCACTTTTTGTCGGTTTACCGCTGAAAGTGACGCCGCAGCAAAAGGACAACCTGACAATGACAGGCTCACGCCTAGGCGCGTTGTTATTGAGTCTGAATATTCAGGTTAAAAGCCGCAGCCATTTAAAAACCAAGCATGTAGAGCACTACGTTGATGCCCGTTTATCACAGGGGGTTGGCTAAGCGAACGATGCAAAATGAAATGGCTGCGCTGCGTAATATCTTCCGCATGGCAGGCAGGGAGAGACTGGAAACTTCTTCACGTTTGAGTAATCAGGCATTGGGATTAAGTGGAGCCAGTCGTGCGGGAACAAAGCAGGCGATCCCTGATGCCACATTTCAGGCTGTTTATCAGAAGGCACTTGAACGGGATGCCGGATTTGCGGCCACACTGAAACTTGCCCGACTGATGGGGCTGCGTTCTCAGGAAGCGGTACAGTGTAGTGCTTCATTGAAAAGCTGGCGCAAACAATTAGAACAACCAGAGCCAAAATCTTATTGATACCTACAAAGTGCTCTCCTCTCTAAGAGGGCCGCCGGTCAGATGAAAAATATCTTTCGGTTGCTATTATTACGTTTGCAGTGAGCTGATTAACCACTGTTGATATTTCAAATCGCAATAGTGAAAAATCACGATGTTGTTTGAAACGGAGGCGTGACAAAATAAAGGATAGTTTATAGAGAGGGTTATTCTTGGATAATATTTCACTATATATAATGATTTACAAGAGTGATGTTTTCTTAGGGAAGTATATAAGATAAAAATCCTCCAGCGATGATTTAATTTGTATATAAATTTGTATATATTTGATGGGGTAATTATAAATTCCATTTAATATCAATATGTTGATTGGGTTGTTCTATTCCAGTGGGAGCATTGATGTTTAGAGTTTATCATTCAAATCAACTTGATGTACTTAAAGAGTTGACGGTGAGCCTGATCGGGGGTGAGCCTCTTTCTAACCCATTTGACAAAGAAGTAATTTTAGTTCAAAGCCCGGGCATGTCTCAGTGGTTACAGATTCAACTGGCGGAGAAGCTGGGTATTGCTGCGAACATAGAATTCCCACTTCCTGCAACTTTTATCTGGCAGATGTTCACGCGAGTATTGATTGATGTTCCCAAAGATGGTGCTTTCAGTAAGGACGCCATGAAATGGAAATTAATGACGCTGTTGCCTGCTTTATTAACTGAGCCGGAGTTTGTTGCGCTTAGCCATTATCTTGATCAGGACATCGATAAACGCAAGATTCATCAATTGGCTGGTCGGGTTGCGGATTTGTTCGACCAATATTTGGTTTATCGTCCGCAATGGTTAGAAAGTTGGGGTAATGGCCAATTAATTGATGGCTTGAACAGCAATCAATTGTGGCAGAAAAGATTGTGGTCTGAACTGACAGAATATACTCGCCAGCTACAGCAACCCCTGTGGCATCGTGCTAATTTATACCAGCGATTTATCACAACTTTGGAGAAAGGCAACTTTCCATTGGAAAATTTGCCGCCGCGTATTTTTATCTGCGGAATTTCTACCCTGCCTCCCGCTTACCTGCAAGTATTTAAGACGTTAGGAAAATATATTGATATTCATCTTATGTTTACTAACCCGTGCCAATATTATTGGGGAGATATTCAAAGTTATACATTTCTCGCCAGATTAAACAGCCGTAAGCCAAAACATTATAAAAGCAGCAAATTGCTGGAGAGATTCAAAGAACCAGAAAATGCGCCATCGCTCTTTAATGAAGACGGTGAGCAGAGACTAAACAACCCATTATTGGCATCCTGGGGAAAGTTGGGGAGAGATAATCTCTATCTGCTGTCACAATTAGAGCCAGATTCTGATATTCATGCTTTTGTTGAGTTGGAATCTGAATGCGTTTTGCATCAAATCCAGCGGGATATTCTCAATCTTGAAGACCATGCCCAGATAGGAACGACGGAAAATACGTTCAAAAATAGTCTGAAAAAACGCTCATTTGATAGTGCGGATCGTTCGTTGACTTTTCATTCATGCCATAGCCCGCAAAGAGAGATAGAAGTATTGCAGGATCAGCTCCTGCGTTTGCTGGATGATGATCCGTCTCTGACGCCGCGGGACATTATTGTAATGATGGCGGATATTGATAACTATGCGCCTTATATTCAGGCTGTTTTTGGCAATGCACCTGAGGAGCGCTATATCCCCTTTGCTATTTCTGACCGTAAAGTTCGTCAGGCACATCCTGTTTTACAAGCATTCATTACTTTGCTCGATTTGCCACAGAGCCGATTTACGGCTGAACAAGTCCTGGCATTGTTGGAAGTGCCTGCTTTAGCCGGCAAATTTTCTATTCACGAAGAGGGATTGCGTTTACTGCGGCGCTGGGTGAAAGAATCAGGTATTTGTTGGGGGCTGGATGATAGCAACATTGAAGCATTGTCTTTGCCCGCCACGGGACAAAATACTTGGCATTTTGGACTGACACGCATGTTACTGGGTTATGCAATGGACAGTCAGGCAGGGCCGTGGAATGACGTATTGCCTTATGATGAATCCAGTGGGCTTGCTGCCGAATTAGCCGGTCAATTGGCTGAATTTTTAATGGAATTGAACCAATGGCGCAAAATTCTGGGTGAAAAGCAGAAATTGGCGGATTGGCTGGCAGTGTGCCCACAATTGCTGGAAACTTTTTTCGCGTTGGATGATGAAACTGAACTGGTATTAGCACTCATTACCCAACAATGGCAAAAAGTGATTGATAATGGCTTGAATGCACATTACGAAGAAAATGTTCCTTTGGTATTGTTGCGCGATGAATTGGCGTTTCGTTTTGATGATGAGAAGATAAGTCAGCGTTTTCTCGCGGGTTCTCTGAATTTTTGTACTCTGATGCCGATGCGCTCTATTCCTTTTAAGGTTGTTTGCCTGTTGGGAATGAATGACGGAGTTTATCCACGCACTATTCCCCCGCTTGGGTTTGATCTTATGGCGGAAAAAACGCAACGGGGAGATCGCAAACGACGCGATGATGACCGTTATCTTTTTTTGGAGGCGTTGGTTTCGGCGGAGCAATTCCTTTATATCAGCTATATCGGTAAATCGATTCGAGATGATACTGAGTGCAATCCATCTGTATTAGTTAATGAACTACTGGATTATGTTTGCCAGAGTTTTTGCCACGCAGGTGATGAAATGCTGAATGTTGATGATAGTGCCAGAAATGTCAGACAACATTTGCTTTTACAGCATACTCGTGTTCCTTTTGCGACAGAAAATTTCCTGCCTGACCATTACGCACAAAGTTATGCGGTAGAGTGGTTGCCTGCGGCAACTCAGCAAGGCATTTCTGTAACTGATTTTTGCCAGCCGGTGGCGTTTGATCGCAGCGAAATAAAAGAGATTTCTCTAGATGAATTAGTCCGCTTTTATCGCCATCCTGTCAGGGCATTTTTCCAGCAACGTCTAAAAGTACATTTTGTCATCGAAGATACGGAGTTACCTGAAGAAGAGCCTTTTGTACTGGATAACCTGAAACGTTATCAATTCAACCAACTACTGCTGAGTATTTTGATAGAAAAAGAGCATCCTGAATCTTTGTTTCATCATCTTCGCGCATCGGGTGGTTTACCACATGGCGCGTTTGCTCAAGTTTACTGGAAGGCTCAACTGGAAACCATGCAGCCATTGGCAGACAAGGTCCGCGAGGAGCTAACTGCATCTTCTTCCATCAATTTATATGCGGAATTAGACAGTGTGATATTGACCGGAAAAATTAATCAGGTGCAGCCTGATGGAATTTTACGTTGGCGTCCGGCGAACTTAACAGCCAATGATGGTATCCAACTATGGATTGAACATCTTGCTTATTGTCTCTCAGGTGGTATCAGCGAAAGTCGCATGTATGGGACGGGAGGAAAAGAGGGTAAAAAAGGTACAGAGTGTCGTTTTTCACCGCTAAGGCAGGATGAAGCGAAAAAATACCTGAATCAGATAATAGAAGGATATTTCCAGGGAATGTCTGAACCTCTTCCCTTGTTTTGCCGGAGTGGCTGGGCATGGCTGGAAGGTTGCTTCAGTAAGGAAAGTCAGCAAATCGATTTCAGCGAGGAAATCCAACAAAATGCTGAAAATAAATTGATGGAGCAATGGCTGGGAACAAATGACAAGAAAGGGGAAAGCAGCGATCACTATATACAGCGGGCTTTCCGGCAAGTTGATCAATTACTGTTAGAGCGTATGAAACGCGAAATTCAGAGCTATTTGTTACCGATGGCCCGTTATTCAAATGGCTCGTTATTCAAATAAATAGGGAGAATATTAGGTTATGCCTAAATATATTATTCGCATCATGACGATGTTTTTTTTGTTATTTTTTGGGATAACGGCGTATGCACAGTCACCATATTCAAAATCGTCATGGCAAGTGCTGCCGGATATTATTCATAAGAGTGATCGCGATCCTCGCCAATATAAAGCTATCCAATTGCACAATGGTATGACAGTTCTGCTGGTTTCTGATGAAAAGGCCATTAAATCATTAGCTGCGGTTTCCATTCCGGTCGGTCACATGGGAAACCCGGATAACCAACTGGGTCTGGCCCATTATTTAGAGCACATGGTATTAATGGGTTCCAATCGTTACCCTGACACCGGCGGATTTACTGAGTTTCTGCAAAAACACGGGGGAAGTCATAACGCCAGTACGAATGCCAACCGTACGGCATTCTATCTGGAAGTTGAAAACGACTCTCTGGCAGAAGCGACTGATCGTCTGGCTGATGCACTTGCTGAACCTTTGCTGGACCCTGTGAATGCCGATCGTGAACGTCATGCTGTTGATAATGAAATGACCATTGCCCGCGCTGGTGAAGGTCATCGCATATGGCAAATTCGCTCTGAAACTCTCAATCCGGCTCATCCCAATGCCCGTTTTGCCGGAGGAAAT
The DNA here is from genome assembly GCF_963897815.1 of Xenorhabdus sp. Sc-CR9. Lineage (NCBI taxonomy): Bacteria > Pseudomonadati > Pseudomonadota > Gammaproteobacteria > Enterobacterales > Morganellaceae > Xenorhabdus > Xenorhabdus sp. Sc-CR9. The sequence goes on along the minus strand of NZ_CAWQTY010000244.1, from coordinate 81,503 downwards.
CTAGAGACACTAAAAGATAAGCCTGACAGCAAGCTCCAGATGGCACTTGTTGATTTTTACCAGCGTTATTACTCTGCCAATTTGATGAAAGGGGTAATGTACGGCAATCAATCAATGGACAAACTGGCTCAGGTTGCAGCAGAAACGTTTGGTCGCATCCCGAACCGACAGGCTTCAGTGCCTGCCATTACGGTTCCCGCAGTGACGGATAAAGAAAAAGGCGTCATTATCCATTATGTGCCAGCCCAACCCCATAAAACATTGCGGCTGGAATTTAGCATTGCTGACAACAGTGCCGATTTTCGCAGTAAAACAGACGAATATGTCGGGTATTTGATTGGTAATAATAATAGTCAAAATACCTTATCTGGTTGGTTACTGAAGCAAGGGTTAATTGAAAGTATCGACGCTGGGGCAAACCCCAAAACTGATGGTAACTCCGGTACATTTAATATTCATGTTTCGCTAACTGATAAGGGGCTTGAACAGCGCGATCAAGTCATCGCCGCCATTTTTTCTTACATTAACCTGCTAAAAAAACAGGGCATCAATAAAAGTTATTTCGATGAAATGACAAACGTCTTTAATTTGTCGTTCCAGTATGCGTCAATCGTGCGGAATATGAACTATATTGAAGGGGTATCCGATGCCATGTTGCAATTGCCCATTTCCCATGTGCTGGATGCAGGTTATGTTGCAGATACCTTCAATCCAAAAGCGATAGCTAGCCGTTTGGATGAATTAACGCCTGAAAATGCGCGTATCTGGTTTATCAGCCCAACAGAGCCACATAATAAAGAAGCCTACTTTGTGCAGGCTCCGTATCAAGTCAATAAAATTACGCCAACACAATTGGCTGAATGGAAAAAACTTTCACAAGGGGATTTATTCTCTTTGCCAGAGTTGAATCCCTATATTCCTGATGATTTATCCTTGGTGAAAACATCGGGTAGCCAAAAAAAACCTAAAATGATTTTGGAAAAGCCAAATGTTCGCTTGCTGTATATGCCAAGCCAATATTTTTCAGATGAACCGAAGGGAAGTATTATATTGGAGATGCGTAATCCTGATGGCATGAAGAACATTAAGGATCAGCTTGCAGATACGTTGTTTGTCTATTTATCTACGGCCGCCCTTGATCGGCTGAATTATCGGGCGTCTGTAGCGGGAATGGGGGTCTCAACAGATTATGCTGAGGGTTTGAGAATCCAGGCAAGTGGTTTTACGCAACATTTACCAGAATTGTTAACTTCCGCCATAGAGCAGTACATCTCATTTATACCAACTCAGGAGAAACTGGAGCAGGCGAAATCATGGTATCGGGAACAAATTGAAGTTGCCAATAACAGCAAAGCCTTCCAAATGTCCGTGCAACCCATTTCTCAACTTGCGAATGTGCCTTACTTCGAACAATCTGAAAAACTGAAAGTGCTGGATACCATTACTCTTGACGATATTGTGAAATATCGTCAGAAAATGATCCAACATGCAGCTTTACAGGCTATGGTCTTCGGTAATTTCACTGAGCAGCAGAGCATTAACATCATTGAAGCCGCACAGAAGCAGCTCGCCAATCAAGGGACCGTGTGGTGGACTGGCGAACACATTGTTATTGACCGTAATTATGCGGTTAATTTCAAAAAAATGGCGAGCAGCACGGATAACGCCCTGGCAGAAATCTATATTCCAACGGGGTATGACCTTATCACGGGATATGTTTACTCCAATGTGTTGAGTAGAATTTTGTCACCGTGGTTCTTTGATCAATTGAGGACGACAGAACAGCTTGGTTATGTGGTTTCGGTCTCTAACTCAGGGATCGGTGAACAACTTGGACTGGGTTTTCTTGTGCAAAGTAACAGCAAACAACCGGATTACCTGCATCAACGTTATCAGAGCTTCTATCAACAGGCTGATAAAAAGCTTAAAGCGATGTCTGATGCTGAGTTTGAACAATATAAAAAATCGCTGCTAACAGAAATGCGTGAACCACCGCAAACCTTCTATTCAGAAGTGGCGCGCTATGAGGGAGACTTTGGACGCAATAACTTCAAATTTGATAAACGTGAGAAAATCATAGCAGCGATGGAGAAAGCCACCAAAACGCAGGTTATTGCGTTTTATGAAAAAGCAGTGATTAAACGTCAGGGATTGGCGCTGATTTCCCAAATTACCGGGAAAAAAGGTTCGGCTCATCAATATGCGGAACTGAAAGGCTGGAAAACTTACAAATATGTGTCAGATTTCCAAAAACAATTACCGGTTAAGGCGAATGCTCAGTGAGCAAAGAAATACTAGGCCATGAAATATCAGGCCAGCAAGTACAGTCTTATAAACTTAACCCGTTAACACTGCCGCTGTACGGTCAGCGGCTTATCGAGGCTTCTGCCGGTACGGGCAAGACCTACACGATAGGTTTGCTTTATCTTCGTCTTTTACTGGGATTGGGCGGCTCTGCTGCCTTTTCCCGACCGCTGAATGTTGAAGAGATTCTGGTTGTTACTTTTACGAAAGCGGCAACAGATGAATTGCGCGGACGTATCCGTGAAAATATCCATCAGCTTCGTTTGGCCTGCATACGGGGAAAAATTGCGGTTAGCGATCCCACTTATCGGCAATTGCTGGATGAAATTCCAGACAGAGAAAGTGCGGCTAATTGGTTGTTGATTGCTGAACGTCAGATGGATGAAGCTGCGATTTATACCATCCATGGTTTTTGTCAGCGAATGCTGGTGAATAATGCATTTGAGTCAGGAGTACTGTTCGAGCAAACGTTGATTCAGGATGAAAGCCAGCTACGCAAACAAGGCTGTGCCGATTTCTGGCGGCGACACTGTTATCCTCTGTCATTGCCGATAGCAGGGGAGATAAGCAAAATATGGAGTGGGCCGGAAGCATTGCTGAAAGATATCTCCGATTATTTGTACGGAGATATGCCCTATATCGTCAACGCGCCTGACAGCAATGAAACGCTGTTTAGCCGCCATCAAAAAATCATTGAGAAAATTGATTCAGTAAAGTGTCAGTGGAATGAAGTGGCATCGGATTTACATGATTTGATAGCAAACTCTGATGTTGATAAACGTAGTTATACCAAAAAAAATCTACCTAATTGGCTAAATAAAGTTTCTGAATGGGCTAAATTACTCACTGAAGACTATCAGCTTCCTAAAGAATTGGATAAATTTTGCCAGTCACGCTTAATAGAAAAAACTAAAAAAGGTGAAGCCCCACAGCATCTGCTGTTTGAGGCTATCGATGATTTATACCAGCATCCGCTGACATTGAAAGATATCATCATTGCTAAAGCGATTATTGAAGTTCGACAATCTGTTCAGCAAGAAAAGTTGATGCGTGGCCATATGGGATTTGATGATCTATTGACGCGTCTGGATAGCGCCCTGCGGCATGAAAGTGGTGAGCAGCTTGCACAAGCCATCCGGCAGCATTATCCCGTCGCAATGATTGATGAATTTCAGGATACTGACCCTCAGCAATATCGCATTTTTCAGGCCATATATCGTTGTGAGCCAGAAAGACCGTTATCAAAAAAACAGATATCAGAAAACCAGCCATCAGAAAATGGACTCTTGTTCATTGGTGATCCTAAGCAAGCTATTTATGCATTCCGTGGTGCGGATATTTTTACCTATATTCGCGCGCGTTCCAATGTGAGTGCCCATTACACATTGGAAACTAACTGGCGTTCTTCTGTGTCCATGGTACAGGCTGTCAATAAATTGTTTGCCCGCACAGAACATCCATTTTTGTTTGAACAGATCCCATTTGTTAATGTGAAGGCCGCAGAGAAAAATCATGGTCTGAAATTCACTTTACATGATGAAGAACAGGCTGCATTGCGATTTTGGTTACAATCCGGTGAGGGTGTTTCCAAAAGAGAATATGAACAAAGCATGGCCCGGTTGTGTGCTGCCCAAATTCGGGATTGGTTGCAGGCCGGGCAAGATGGTAAGGCATTTCTGCATCGGGCTGAAAAAAGCCGCCCGGTTGTGGCGGCGGATATTACAGTGTTGGTTCGTGATCGTCGGGAAGCATCGTTGATCCGTCAAGAATTGAACACACTTAAAATACCGTCAGTCTTCCTTTCTAATCGGGAAAGTGTGTTTGATACGCCCGAAGCCAAAGATTTGCTTTGGCTATTGCAGGCGGTATTGGCACCGGAAAAGGCCCGAGAACTCAGAAGCGCGTTAGCCAGTAGTTTATTTGGTATGAGTGCGCAGCAAATCGATCAACTCAATCATGATGAAATTACATGGGATCGTTTGGTTGATGAATTTGATGGTTATGCCCGCATCTGGCGTTCCCGTGGTGTATTGCCGATGCTGCGGGCTGTCATGGTGAAATATCAGATAGCGGAAAATTTGCTGGCCGGGGATGATGGGAAGCGTCGTCTTACTGATATTATGCACATTGGTGAGTTATTGCAGGAAGCATCGCAGCAACTGGACAGTGAGCATGCCGCCGCCCGCTGGCTGGCACAACAGATTTCACGCCCTAACCCACAATCAGAAAACCAGCAACTACGACTGGAGAGTGATCGGCATCTGGTGCAGATCTGTACCATTCATAAGTCTAAAGGGCTGGAATATCCATTGGTTTGTTTACCTTTTATTTGTGGTTACAGGAAGCAGAAGCAGGCTGTTTATCATGATCGCCATAATTTTGAGGCTCACCTCAATATTTCCCATGACGATGAAACGTTGAAAGAAGCCCTGGAACTGGCTGATGAAGAACGCTTGGCGGAGGATTTACGTTTGCTCTATGTTGCATTAACGCGGTCGGTTTATCACTGTAGCGTTGGTGTGGCCCCGCTTATCAAAGGGAGCAGGGGGAAAGCGGGAGATACTGATTTGCACCTGTCTGCCCTTGGATATGTGTTGCAAAAGGGCAAGAAAGGTGATGCGGAACTTCTGGCAGGCAGTTTAGATGAACTGTCTGATAAAAATATAGAGATTAAGCGGGTAGAGAAGACTGCGGATGCACAGTGGTGTTCACAAAGTGAAAATCATTTGTCTCTGGAGGCCAGAAGATTTCAACGTTCCATTCGGGATGATTGGCGGGTAACGAGTTATTCAGGTTTACAATATTCAGCTTCTCGCGCTGTTTCTCCGGTTACTTTTGATAATCGTGCCGGTGCACTTGGCGAGTCTGTGGATGTGATTGTGCAATCCATTTCGCCGAAACTGGATATTGATGCCCGTGGTGAGAAACAGGAAGAACAATCTTTGCAAATGACGCCGCACACTTTTCCGCGTGGGGCATCAGCGGGAACGTTTCTGCATAGTATTTTGGAAGATGTGGATTTTGGTCATCCGCCTGATCAGGCATCGTTGGCAGAAAAGCTGACGGCATCAGGTTTTGATGAAGATTGGGCTTCGGTATTGGAACAGTGGATAGACGATATTTTTAGAGCAAAGTTGAATGAGCAAGGAATGCAACTGGCTGATATTCCCCGTCAGCAACAGCAAAGTGAAATGCAGTTTTATTTACCCGTGGATAAGTTATTGCATTCAAAGGAGATGGATGCGCTGACACGCCGTTATGATCCCTTGTCAGCACAGTGTGCGCCGTTGGCCTTTCATCAGGTGAAGGGAATGTTAAAGGGGTTTATTGATTTGGTTTTTTGCTGGCAGGGTAAATTTTATGTGGTGGACTACAAATCAAATTGGTTGGGAGAAAGTAGCCAGTCATATACGCAGGAAGCGATGGCGAAAGCCATGATAGAACATCGCTATGATTTACAGTATCAGCTTTATACGTTGGCCTTGCATCGTTATTTGCGTCATCGGTTAGCCAGTTATGATTATCGGAATCATTTTGGTGGAGTCATATATTTGTTTTTGCGTGGTATTGATAAAGATAACCCCGGGCATGGTATTTATCACTACTTGCCGCCTTTTGAATTTATTGACGAATTGGATACCCTTTTCAGCGCTGTGGATGAGGAACAAAGCGTATGAATTCAATGAAGTCACTATTGCAACAAGCCGTAAGTCAAAAATTATTGCGTCCACTGGATGTGCAGTTTGCTTATGCGATGATTGAAGATGAAAATCCGCTGTTGTTGCTGACTACAGCTTTGTTGAGTACTGAATCGGGGGCAGGGCATGTCTGTTTGCCTCTGGAACGTATTGCACCAAAATATTTATTTGAGGGCCGGCAACCTGAGTTAGCGGCTTCACTTTGGTCTTTGGCAGGTGAGCCGGATCAGGCACAAATTGTTGCAGCTTTGCAGATATGTCAGGCAGTAAGTCGGGGCGATTCTCCGACACCGATGGTTCTTTCTCATCAAGGAAATGCGGATTACAGCTTGTATTTACAACGCATGTGGCAAAGTGAGCGGCGTGTGGCGGATTTCTTTGCGTCTGTTGAGTTGGCTGATGCACTTGATGAAATTCAAACCCGCCGTATTTTGGATGAGCTTTTTGGTGTCACAGCCGAAGGGGAAATAGATTGGCAAAAAGTTGCAGCCGCGGTTGCTGTGACGAGCCGTATTTCAGTTATTTCCGGTGGTCCGGGAACCGGAAAAACCACTACCGTGGCTAAGTTGCTGGTCACCCTGATAAAGCTGCATGAAGGACAGCAATTAAGCATTCAACTGGCTGCACCAACCGGCAAGGCAGCGGCCAGGTTGACTGAATCGCTCAGGGATGCGGTAAAGAAACTTGCGTTGACGCCGGAACAGTGGCGCAGCATTCCTGAGCAGGCGCAAACTATTCACCGTTTACTGGGTGCACAACCAGATAGCCAAAAACTGCGTTATGGCCGCGATAATCCTCTTTCCCTTGATATTTTGATCATTGATGAAGCTTCAATGGTGGATTTACCGATGATGGCACATTTGATTGATGCTTTGCCGCCACGGGTGAAAGTGATTTTTTTGGGGGATAAAGACCAGTTGGCGTCGGTTGAAGCTGGCGCTGTATTGGGTGATATCTGCCGCTTTGCAGAACAGGGGTACAGCGCTAAACGTGCAGAACAGTTGGGGCAATTAACCGGATGTCAGTTAACGTCTTATTCTGTACCTGATTCCGACAACAAAGTTTCCGCAGTGCGGGATTGTTTATGTCTGCTGCGCAAAAGTTATCGCTTCAATTCGGATTCTGGCATTGGACAGCTGGCATCGGCTGTTAATCAGGGAGATCGTAAAGGGGTCTCGGCGGTGCTGAATCACGCTTTTCCTGATGTTTATTTCAATCCGCTTTCAGTGGATGAAGATTATCAGCGTTTGCTGACTGAAACAGCTTCTGGCTACTATCAATATCTGACAATGGTGAATGAAGGGGCATCAGAGAAAGCAATTTTGGCGGAGTTTAATCGTTTCCGGTTATTGTGTGGATTAAGAGAAGGGCCATTTGGTGTTGTTGGGCTGAATCAGCGACTGGAGCAATTATTGCACAGAAAAGGTGTTATCACTTTATCTAATAATGTGGAAAACCGCGGCTATGCCGGGCGTCCGGTCATGATATTGCGTAATGACAGTACGCTTGGGCTGTTTAACGGAGATATCGGGATTATGCTCAGAAATCAGGATAATGAACTGAAGGCTTACTTTCAGTTATCTGACGGGCAGATTAAAGGGTTTCAGCCAAGTCGCCTGCCTCAGCATGAAACTGCATATGTGATGACTGTGCATAAATCTCAGGGGTCAGAATTTGAACATACCGCATTGGTATTACCGACTCAATACTCGCCGATAGTCAGTCGGGAATTGGTGTATACCGCGCTGACCCGGGCGCGGGAAAAGTTGACCATTTATGCTCACCGGCCTGTTTTAGACAAAGCGGTTGCCACAACAACCCAGCGCCGGAGCGGATTAGCAGCATGGTTCAACCCGCAGTGAATAAGATTAATGATTCTGTAAATCTAACATTAAGATTTTGGAACGGCGCTGATAGTTATACAGCGCTTGCTTCTCTACGGGTAGCATATCGATCTCTGCGGGTTCAAAACCTTTTTCCTGAAACCAATGAATACTGCGGGTTGTGAGTACGAAAAGTTTTTCCAGCCCTATTTGCTTGGCTTGGGCGGAAATAGCATTTAGCAGGATTTCACCTCGGGAAGAGTTCCGGTAGTCTGGATGCACGGCAACGCAGGCCATTTCCCCGATTTTTTCATCAGAGTAAGAATATAGTGCAGCACAGGCGATAGTGACGTTATCGTGTTCTATCAAAGTGAATTTGTCTATTTCCATTTCCAATTGTTCCCGCGAGCGGCGAACCAAAATACCATGCTGTTCCAATGGACGAATAAGCTCAAGAATGCCTCCGATATCATTAATATTGGCACGGCGGATTTGTTCGGAGCGTTCCATTACAATTTGGGTTCCGATACCTTTGCGGGAAAATAGCTCCTGAACCAGCGAACCATTTTCCTGATAGCTGATCAAATGACTGCGGCGCACTCCACGGCGGCAGGCTTTGATAGCCCCCCTTAAGAAGCGAACAGTTCCTGAATAGTGTTCGTCAGCTTTTTCCAATTCATGCAGACGGGATTCCCCTTCGCTGGGAAAAAGTTCTGATAAGGTGTTGTTTTCAGCATCAAGTACGCCCTGTGACGAGCAAAAGCCGATTAATTTTTCTGCTTTTAATTTGATTGCCAACTGTGTTGCGACTTCTTCGGATGTCAGGTTAAAACTTTCTCCCGTGACGGAAACGGCAACTGGCCCAATCAGCACAATCGCGTTATTGTCTAATTGCTGGTTGATGGCTTCTTCATCAATGCGGCGGATCTTGCCACTGTGGTAATAATCAATGCCATCATCGATCCCTAAAGGCTGGGCGATAATAAAATTACCACTAACCACTTTAATATGGGCGCCCTGCAATGGTGTATTACTCAGGCTCATGGAAAGACGTGCAGTAATATCCAATTGTAACAACCCCGCGACTTGCTTAACGAGATCCAATGTTTTGGTATCAGTCACTCTGGTATGTTTGTGATAGACCGACAGGCAGTTATGCTCCGCAATATTTTGTTCGATCTGTGGGCGAGCGCCGTACACGACGATTAAACGAATGCCTAGATTATGCAGCAATCCAATATCGTTAATGATGTTGGAGAAATTTTCATGGGCGATAGCTTCACCTCCCAACATAATGACAAAAGTCTTTCCCCGGTGTGCATTGATATACGGAACCGATTGCCGGACGATTTCAACCAATTCGGTACTGCTCTCTTTCATTAAAACTCTCTCCGAATGAATTTTTATGCGTATTTTATGTATTTTTATTCCTTTTGATGGGAAATGGCAAGAGGAAAAATGGATAAAAATAACGTTATTATTTATATTGATATAAATAGATTGAGAGAGCATAAAATGCTTTTTTTGATGACAGCGATTCTCTAATTAATTAGAGTCTCCGCCTAACGATTATTTTTAGCAAAAATTACTGGGTTTGGCTGTTTTTAAATGGAATAAACGATGAGTCATTCAGACTATAATTCTTCACGTCGCCGTCTGCTGAAAGGCGCAGCAGCTGTATGGTTATTAAGCGTTAGTCCAATAGGTTATGCAGCAAACTCAAAAGTAATTGCTGTCCGTATTTGGCCGGCATCAAGTTATACCAGAGTGACGTTGGAGTCTAGTATTCCACTTAAATACCGCCAATTCTCACTTTCAAATCCCAACCGTATTGTCATTGATTTACAGGGTATCCAGATCAATAGTGTCCTGAGCAGTATGGGAGCACAGGTTCAGCAGCGTGATCCCTACCTGAAATTGGTGCGGGCAGGGCAATTTGATCCCAAAACGGTGCGCTTGGTATTTGAGATTAAACAACCTGTTGTTCCGCACATTTTTACGCTGCCGCCGATTGCGAAATTTAAGCATCGCTTGGTATTAGATCTTTATCCTAAAAAGGCAGCAAATGTGGATGATGATCCTTTACTGGCTTTGCTTGAAGAGTACAACAGCGGGGATTTGGAAAAGCATTTGCCTGCGAAGGCGCGTAAACCCGGTAAAGCAGGAAAAGATCGGCCGATTGTGATTATGCTCGATCCCGGTCACGGTGGCGAAGATTCGGGAGCCATTGGGAAATACAAAACCCGTGAAAAAGATATTGTGTTGCAAATTGCTCGTCGTTTACAGGCTCTCATTAAACGTGAACCCGGCATGAAAGTTTATATGACCCGTAATGAAGATGTATTTATTCCTTTGAAAGTGAGGGTAGCAAAAGCCCGCAAGATGCGCGCTGATCTATTTGTTTCTATTCATGCAGATGCCTTTACAAATCGATCTGCGCGGGGTTCATCGGTATTTGCGCTTTCCACTAAGGGAGCAACCAGCAATACCGCCCGATTTTTAGCTCAGACTCAGAACGAGGCTGACTCGATTGGGGGAGTCAGTAAAAGTGGTGATAAATATTTAGATCATACTATGCTGGATTTGGTTCAAACCGCGACGATTAACGATAGCCTGAAATTTGGTGATGAAGTGCTCAAGCGGATGGGGAAAATTAATAAATTGCATAAAAATAGCGTCGATCAGGCGGGGTTTGCGGTATTAAAAGCGCCAGATATTCCTTCTGTTTTAGTGGAAACTGCATTTATTAGTAATCTGGAAGAAGAACGTAAATTGAAAACAGCAAGATTCCAGCAACAAATAGCAGAATCTATTTTTGCTGGTATTAAGGCTTATTTTAAAAATGGTGCCGAATTAGCTCGGCGGTGAAATATCCGCCTTGAATAAATTCTATGAAAAGCTATTGCTAAAAGTAACAACCTGCAATCAGTTTTAACTATTTTTATTGGGAAATCTGGGGAGTTTGTATAAGTAATAAATAAAATTCTAAGGGATTTGGATACAACAGGAATAGATGTATTAAGAAAAGTTGGTTGCGGGGGCCGGATTTGAACCGACGACCTTCGGGTTATGAGCCCGACGAGCTACCAGGCTGCTCCACCCCGCGTCCGTCTATTTGCAAACTTGATTATCAATAGTGTTCGTTACTAATGATTAGTGCAAATACTTACTAAATAATGACATCGTAAAAAATTGGTTGCGGGGGCCGGATTTGAACCGACGACCTTCGGGTTATGAGCCCGACGAGCTACCAGGCTGCTCCACCCCGCGTCCGTCTATTTGCAAACTTTGATTATCAATAGTGGGCAAATACTGAATGATGACATTCTTTATTATCAGATTTTTACTTTCTATAAATATATGCTGACTATATCAGTAATAACACTATCAGCAATAACATTGTATAAAATTGGTTGCGGGGGCCGGATTTGAACCGACGACCTTCGGGTTATGAGCCCGACGAGCTACCAGGCTGCTCCACCCCGCGTCTGATGTCGGCACACTATACTCTTGAACGACGCCGTTGCAAGCTTTTTTGTTGATATTTACTGAATTTATTTGCTTTTTGATGAAATATTGGTCTTGTTGTTTTGTTTTTGCTCGTTATGGCCTAATAAAGCAGGAGTCTATTTTTTTCTAACTACATTTCATTATTTATTAGCGTTTGATATTGTTCATCGTCGAATAATGATGGTTGGAGATAGGGCGTAAATATGAAACTCTGGGGCAAATATCTTTTATGTGGGTTTGTCATTTTATTATTATCGGGATGTCATCGACCGACCGAGCAAGGACAACAGTATAAAGATGGTCACTTCACCCAAGATCTTCAACTGGTTAATACTCCCAATGCTCAAGGGTGGCCTGTGAATGCCAAGGATTTTGCCACTCAAGTTAATTTCATCAGTAAATCTTCTCCTCGCCTTTATAACAATAACCGCGAAACATTTGATGCTATCAAGAATTGGATGTTGTCTGGTGGTGATACCCGTTATTTAAATGAATTTGGATTATCAGCTTACCAAATGGAAGGTCAAGATAATTATGGTAACGTGAAATTTACCGGTTACTACACCCCCGTTTTACAAGCGAGGCATATTAAGCAGGGGAACTTTAAATATCCGCTGTACAGTATGCCCCCTAAATCGCGTTTCGGGTTGCCAAACCGTGCAGCAATATACCGTGGAGCGTTGAATAAAAAATTTATCATCGGGTACAGCAATTCCCTGATGGATAATTTTATGATGGAAGTGCAAGGAAGTGGCTATGTCGATTTTGGTGATGATCAGCCATTGACCTTTTTTGGTTACGGGGGGAAAAATGGACATCCATACCGCAGTATTGGCAAGGTACTGATCGACCATGGAGAAGTACCCAGCCAAAATATGTCAATGAAAATGATTCGCCAGTGGGGAGAAAGGAATAGTGAAACCGAAGTAAGAGAGTTATTGGAGAAAAATCCTTCATTTGTGTTCTTTAAACCTGAACCCTATACCTTTGTGCGAGGAGCCAGTGCGGTGCCTCTTGTGGCAAAAGCGTCTGTGGCATCCGATAGATCGTTGATCCCTCCGGGAACTGCGCTGTTGGCGGAAATACCTGTGCTGGATAATATGGGTAAATTTACCGGACAGTATCGAATGCGCCTGATGGTGGCACTGGATGTTGGTGGTGCCATCAAAGGGCATCATTTTGATATCTACCATGGTGTTGGTGATAAAGCCGGAGAAATGGCCGGTTTTTATAATCACTATGGCCGTGTTTGGGTATTGAAGAAAGCCTCATCTGGTTTTTTGGCGGCAAACCAGTAAGATCCCCTGATTCAAACAATTAATCGATAACCTATCTCGACAGAGATATCCCGATGGATTTCGAGTTACAGCATGGCGGTAAGGGAGCAAATCCAACAAAGCTGTAGCTTGAAAGGCTAAGGGTATAGGTGTTATTCAGGATCTATTTAGTGATGCAAATTTCTTTCTCCGATGCTTATCTCCAGCGTTTTGCGGGCACCGCTCGACTATATGGCCAGAAAGCGCTTTCATTATTTGCCCGTTCACATGTCTGTGTGGTGGGTATTGGCGGTGTCGGTTCATGGGCTGCGGAGGCTCTGGCTCGAACAGGAATTGGTGCCATCACATTGATTGACATGGATGATGTCTGTGTTACCAATACCAATCGCCAGCTTCATACTCTGGTACAAAATGTCGGGTTGCCAAAAACGGAAGTCATTGCTGAACGGATACGGGCGATCAATCCAGAATGTCAGGTGACTTGCATTGATGATTTTGTGACGCCTGATAATGTAGCCGAATTGATGTCCACAGGATTCAGTTATGTGATTGATGCAATTGATAGCATACGGCCAAAAGCGGCGTTATTGGCCTATTGTCGCCGTCATAAGATACCCGTTGTGACAACTGGCGGGGCTGGTGGGCAACTTGACCCTACCCAGATTCAGGTCGTGGATTTGGCAAAAACGGTACAAGATCCGCTTGCGGCTAAATTGAAAGAACGTTTGAAGTCGGATTACCGCGTTGTGAAAAATGGTAAGGGCAAATTAGGCATTGATTGCGTTTTTTCAACAGAACAACTGGTTTACCCTCAATCTGACGGGACGGTCTGTGCGGTGAAGAGTACTGCGGATGGTTCGAAACGGATGGACTGTGCTTCTGGTTTTGGTGCCGCAACGATGGTTACGGCAACCTTTGGTTTTGTGGCAGTCTCCCACGCCCTGAAAAAGATGGTGGCAAAAGCTGAGCGGGAAAATACGCTGTAAAGTTGCTATTGAACAGAAGTACGGGCAATATCCTCAATGGTATTAATCAAGGATTTCACGCCATTGAGCCGTGAGCCACTTAATTGCTGTGTGAGACCGAGTTGCTGGAATAATTCCATTAAAGGCGTTTGTAAAATCTGTGCTGGTGTTTTGTTTTCTACGACGGTCAATATAACGGCTAATAACCCTTTGACAATGCGGCCTTCGCTATCAGCGTAAAAATGCAGATGGCCGTCAGAGAGTAATTGATGCCCCAGCCAGACCCGATTTTCGCAGCCGGACATTTCAATGTTTTGTTGTTTTAATTCATCTGCTAAAGCCGGCAGTTTTCTGGCTAACAGAATCAGCTGCCGATAGCGATCTTCCCACAATTTGCATTGCTGGAAGTTTTCAATAAGGTGCTGTTCCGTGATTTCCGTTCCGAACGGGTGCGGTGCAAGGATAGTATCTGAAAGTTGTGTCATCGGTTATGTATCTTGCTGTGAGTTTATTGGGGTTTTTAATCCATTCATCATTCATCATTCAGCAGCGACAGGGCAAATTTCACAGCGCTGACCAGCTTATCTGCATCTTGTTGATTATTATAAGGCATGAATGAGGCTCGCAGACAACCATTGACGCAGAGGGCATCCAGCAGAGGCTGGGCACAATGCTGGCCTGAACGCAGTGAAATATTTTGTTCAGCAATTAAGGTTGCTAAATCACTGTGATGTATTCCTGCAATATTGAAAGCCAGAAGGCTGGAATTCGCCGTACGGTAACTGATAAATCCCGGTAAAGTGCTGAGTTGTTGCTCGGCATAATCTGTCAAGGCGATTGCATGGAATTCGGCAAGCTGGATATCAACGGTTTTCAACCATTCCAAGGTTGCTGCAAAGCCGATTACACCAGCGACGTTCGGGGTGCCTGCTTCAAAGCGATAAGGTACGGCTTCCGGTGTGAAACCCTCGAATGAAACTCGGGTCAGCATTTTTCCGCCCCCATGCCACGGTGACATCATATTCAGCAACTCACTTTTGCCGTACAGCACGCCTAATCCGTTCGGGCCATACAGTTTATGGGCAGAAAAAGCGTAAAAATCGATATCCAATTGTTGCACATCAACGGGAGAATGCACGATACCCTGAGCGCCATCAACCAGTACCCGGCAATTATATTGATGTGCGAGTGTTGTAACCCGGGTGAGATCCACTGTGGCACCAGTCACGTTCGACATCTGGCTGATGGCAATCAGTCGGCTTTTTTCATTCAACAGTTCTGCGAGCGTTGCTATTTCTGGCTGACGGTGGTGGCTTATCGGCCATTTAACGATTTTGGCTCCGGTCTGTTCTGCCAGAATCAGCCACGGAAGCAGGTTGGAATGATGTTCCTGTTCGCTGACTATGATTTCATCGCCAGCACTCAGGCGAGGGCGAAAGTAACTTTGTGCGACTAAGTTAATGGATTCAGTAGTGCCTTTCGTCCAGATGATATCTTCAGGTAATGGCGCGTTAATTAATTCCGATACCAGTGATCGAGCCTGTTCATAACGAGCGGTCATGGCTTGTGCAGTGGCGTGTTGGCTGCGATGAACCGTTGCACTGTGGTTTTGGTAATAGTGCTCGGTTGCTTCAATCATGCATATTGGTTTTAATGCCGTAGCGGCGCTGTCCAGAAATATGGTTGATTGTTGCAGGGCAGGAAATCGCTGGCGGAATTTTTCTGAGTCAAAGGCTTTCATAAATGATGTTAATTTAATCGTTGTGTGATAAAGAATAAGTTTTTCTTTAATCAGGTTAGGAAGGATTCTACAGGAAAGTTGAGAAAAAAAGCACCGCAATTGCGGTGCATTAAAAAATCACTATGGACAGACAGGGTAAATGTACAGGAAGTGAAAAAATAGTAGCCTAAGCTACGAGGTCTGGTAATCCCAGACAACTTGCAAACACAACATCACAACCACAAAGCCAAAAGTATCAATGTATTGCTACAAAGAGGCTTTTCGTTCCGGCTTAGGAAGTGCGCACACTATAGGGATTTGCTGGTATATCATCAATGGAAAAATTATAATGATTCGGATTATAAAAACTAATACCTGAACGAAAAGAGTTACCGGTATCGTCACCACCATATAAGAAACGAATATGTCCAAACGTTTGCCTCCACTCAATGCGTTACGAGTTTTTGATGCTGCTGCCCGTCATTTAAGTTTTACTAAAGCGGCAGAAGAATTATTTGTGACTCAGGCTGCTGTTAGTCATCAGATGAAAAGCTTGGAAGATTTTCTGGGATTGAAGCTTTTTCGTCGTCGTAACCGTTCGCTACTGCTAACCGAAGATGGTCAGAGTTATTATCTCGATATTAAGGAGATTTTTATCGCGATTAATGATGCAACTCGTAAGCTTCAGGCACGCATCGCTAAAGGTGCATTAACGGTCAGTTTATCTCCCAGCTTTGCCATTCAATGGCTGGTTCCCCGGCTTTCTGGCTTTAATCAGAGTTTTCCGGGCATTGATGTCAGAATTCAGGCGATAGATAGGGAAGAGGATAAACTGGCTGATGATGTTGATGTGGCGATTTTTTATGGACGAGGCAACTGGCCGGGTTTGAGGACAGATCGCCTCTATCCGGAATATCTGCTGCCTGTTTGTTCCCCTTCGTTGATGATGGGAGATCGCCCATTAAAAACGCCCGCAGATCTTGCCAAACATACTTTGTTGCATGACTCATCCCGGAGGGATTGGCAGGCCTATATTCGTCAGCTTGATATGCAACAGCATATCAGTGTCCAGCAGGGACCAATATTCAGTCATAGCTCCATGGTAATTCAGGCTGCTGTTCATGGTCAGGGGGTTGCTCTTGCCAATAATGTCATGGCGCAAAATGAAATTGATGCAGGTCGCCTTGTCTGCCCATTCAATGATGTTTTGGTCAGCAAGAACGCATTTTATTTGGTTTGCCACGATAATCAGGCAGAATTGGGTAAAATTGCGGCTTTCCGGAAATGGATACTGACGCAAGCTGCGATTGAGCAGGAAAGATTAGGATTTATCACTCAATATATCCAATAGAAGAGAATCAGGAGTTGTGTGATGAGTAGCAGAGCCATGCTTATTTTTGTTGGTATCAGTGGTTTTTTCTATGTGGCATTGGGCGCAATGGGGGCACATATGCTGGCGCCAGTCCTGACACCACGTCAGATGGAATGGATTCATACCGGCCTGCAATATCAGGGACTGCATACACTTGCAATGATGGCTTTGGCCGTTTTGTCAACGCGCCAGCCTGTGGCTCAATTTGGCTGGAGTGGCATTTTTTTCTCAGTGGGAATTGTGCTGTTTAGTGGCAGTCTTTATTGTCTGGTTTTTTTATCTTTACCACTAAAATTTTTAGTGTATTTAACACCAATTGGTGGGTTCAGTTTTCTCATTGGTTGGTTATGTGTATTAATTGGCGCTCTGCGTCTAAGGAAATCGGCGCTTAGCCATGAATAAAGTTGCTTTATATTGCCGCCCTGGTTTTGAAAAAGAGTGTGCGGCAGAAATTACCGATAAGGCGGGTAAGAAAGAAATTTACGGTTTTGCCCGCGTGAAAGAAAACAGTGGTTATGTACTGTTTGAGTGTTATCAGCTTGATGATGCCGACCGTTTGATCCGTGAAATTCCGTTTAAGGAGTTGATTTTTGCCCGCCAAATGTTGGTTGTCGGTGAATTGCTGAAAGATTTACCGCAAGAAGATCGCATTACTCCGATTATGGGCATGCTGATGGGAGTGATTGAACGGGCGGGAGAGCTGCGTGTAGAAGTACCGGATACCAATGAAAGCAAAGAGCTGATGAAATTCTGCCGTAAGTTTACGGTACCGCTGCGTAACGCGATGCGTCAGGAAAAACTCTTGCTGACAAAGGAAAATCCCAACCGTCCCGTGATCCATGTCTTTTTCATTGCACCGGGTTGCTGTTACGTAGGGTATTCCTACAGTAATAACAATTCCCGTTTTTATATGGGTATCCCTCGCCTGAAATTCCCGTCAGATGCGCCAAGTCGTTCAACACTGAAACTTGAAGAAGCCTTTCATGTGTTTATTCCTTATGACGAATGGGAAGAGCGTTTGAGCAGCGGCCTTCATGCCGTAGATCTCGGTGCTTGTCCCGGAGGTTGGACTTACCAGCTTGTGAAACGCAGTATGCTGGTTCATGCGGTAGATAATGGCCAGATGGCTGATAGTCTGATGGAAACGGGTCAAGTGAAGCATCATCGTGTGGATGGCTTTAAATTTGAACCAACAGTGAAAAATATTTACTGGCTGGTTTGTGACATGGTTGAGAAACCTGCCAAGGTTGCACAGTTAATAACGGATTGGGTGGCAAAAAGCTGGTGCCGCGAGGCGATCTTCAACCTTAAGTTGCCGATGAAAAAGCGTAACGAAGAAGTGGCTCATATTTTGCTGAAAATGGAACAGCAATTAAAAGAAAATGGTGTGAATGTTCAAATTCAGGCTAAACACTTGTATCACGATCGTGAAGAGATCACGGTACACGTTCGCCGTATTTGGTCTGTATATGCACATGAGCGAGATTTTTGATGATTTTGGTGTTTAATAAATTTCAAGTTGCATAAAAAAAGCGCAATTTGAAAAAGGGAAGGGTTAAAATATAATTCTTTCTTAAGATCAATTCTCAGTAGATAAAAACAGTATTATTTAATAAAAAATAATACTGTTTTTTTGTTATCAAAAAAAATCATTTAAGATCTAATAATTAAATATATAAACTAAATTTGTTTAATATGTATTCTAAAAAGATATATTAATTATTTTTACACGGACAAGAACTAACGCTATTTTATTCTGGAGTTTTATTTCCAAGAGCGTCTTAGGAAGAATTTAAAACTCTTACGCCTGTTATTATTAATATTTCGGGTTTTAGGATAGTTATCTTATTTTCATAGGAGATTTATATGGCCTCAAAGAAAAAATATACCTATATGGGGTTATCTGATTCAGTTCAGGATGTCAATTCATTACTCAACGCTTACGTTCCAAATTCTGATCCTAATATTTTTGTTGTACATGAGCCAGCCGCAGATGAAGCGCCGGATAAGCTTGTGCGTGGTCACTATAAATGGGGCAATAAATACGTTAATTCTTCTGGAACATTAGAATTATCGTATAACTTCATGGAATCAGAACCACTGTTCATGCCCTACTTCAAGATTGCCGGTTTCAGTGCTTTTAATGAAGAGCACAAAGAAGCCGCGAAACTTTCTTTACAATCTTGGTCTGATGTTGCCAATATTAAATTTACCGAAGGGAGCCTTGATAAGGCCAATGTCATTTTTGGTTTCTTTGATTATAGCCTCAACGATGATTATGCATTTGCAGTTCTGCCACAGGGTCAGCAAACAGTTTATACTTGGTATCATGCGAAAAACCATACTTTTGTAAACAATGATATTGATGTGAATGGTTATATCCGTCAGACATTCACTCATGAAATTGGACATGGATTAGGACTGGAACATCCTGCCGACTATGACGCTTCTGATAAGGTTCGTCCGAGTTATGCCAATAAAGCGGAATATTTCGAAGATTCCCGTGCCTATACCGTCATGAGTTACTTTGGTGAAAAAGTCACGGGCCAAGATTTCAAATCTGGTTATTCATCGGCACCTTTGCTGAATGATATTTCCGCCATTCAGGAGTTGTATGGCGCGAATATGGAAACTCGCAAGGGTGATACCGTGTACGGTTTCAATTCCAATACCGATCGCGATTTCATGACCGCTACCGATGCCAACAGCAAACTCATTTTCAGTGTCTGGGATGCCGGCGGTGAAGATACTTTTGATTTCTCCGGCTTTACTCAAAATCAGCGTATTAATCTGAATGAAGGCGCTTTCTCTGATGTTGGCGGCTTGAAAGGCAATGTTTCCATCGCTCGTGGCGTTGTGATTGAAAACGCGATCGGCGGCAGTGGGGACGACATTCTGGTGGGTAACAGCGCTGATAACATTCTGAAAGGCGGCGCAGGTGATGACATCATTTATGGTGGCCTCGGCGGTGATCATTTGTGGGGTGGTGAAGGCAACGATACATTTGTTTATCTGAGTGGACAAGAGTCATTGAAAGATAACCCAGACTGGATTCATGACTTTATCTCTGGTGAAGACAAGATTGATCTGTCTGAATTCAATTTCGGCGGCACCGGCGATATCAAATTCGTGGATGCGTTCTCAGGTAAAGCGGGCGAAGTACTGTTCACTTATGATGAAGAGAATGATGTAACTGATTTGGAGATCAGCCTCGGTGGTGATCTTTCTGGCAATGATTTTCTGGTGAAAGTGATCGGGCAACCGTTAACTGAGGCAGATTTCATCGTCTGATGAGTTCATCACAATAACGAAATACTGCCGTATGCCTCCAAGTGTGCGGCAGTATTATGGAAAGGAGGTAACCATGTTATATAAATATCGAAGTTTATTGCCTGTTTTCTTTAATTCCCTTTCATCACTTTTTCCGAAATTGAGTTTATCGATAATTTTGTCTCTCTTTTTTGTAGGAGGATGTATGGCTAGTAGTTTGAGACTTCCAGCAGCCGATGAGTTGAAAGGATTATGGCAACTCTCCGATGGGAATAAGCTGTGCAGTATTGAATTGACTGATAGCCGTCTGCCTGAAGGTTCAATTTGGGCTGTGAAAGGTGATTCTTGTGTGACTGAATTGATTGGACAGCCTGTTGAAGGATGGTATCCGTCTCCTGATGGCATCGCATTAACCGATGATGATGGTAATAGTCTGGCCTTTTTTAGCCATGAATCGGAACAGTGGATCGCTTACTTTGTTGATGGCAAGGAACTGGTCATGACATTTAGTGGTACTGCGAAGGCAGTAACGAAGTAAAACATGATAAAGGGATGGCTGTGAAACTACATTTTCCGAAGGATGAAATCACGGATGTTATCCGTGCCCGCAGCAGGGTTTTCTGGACTCTTGGATTATTTACGGCATTCATTAATATGCTGATGTTGGTTCCTTCTGTTTATATGTTGCAGGTATATGATCGGGTGTTGCCATCCAGCAATGAAATGACTCTGTTGATGCTCACGTTTATCACTCTGGGAATGCTTGCCATCATGGGCGGGCTGGAATATATCCGGAGTCAGGTCGTGATCCGCATTGGCAGTCAGTTTGATATGTGCCTGAACCAGCGGGTTTATACTGCTTCGTATGAATCCAACTTAAAAAGCGGTTCAACAGATGCCGGGCAGATGCTCAATGATTTGGCGACTATCCGTCAGTTTCTGACAGGCAATGCTCTGTTTGCCTTTTTTGATGCCCCTTGGTTCCCTGTCTATCTCTGTGTCATTTTCCTGTTCAGCCCGTATCTGGGTTTATTGGCGCTGACAGGGGCGATCATTTTGATCACGCTGGCGGTATTGAATCAGTGGTTATCTCAAGCGCCCTTGGCTGAAGCCAGTAACCTTTCTTTACGTTCCACTCATTTGGCCAGCACTAATTTGCGCAATGCGGAAGTGATTGAAGCGCTTGGCATGTTACCGACATTGCGTCGTCGTTGGTTTGATTTACATAAACGCTTTCTTCATTTTCAGCGTATCGCCAGTGAGCGATCTGCATCGATCACTGCCATAACTAAAACTGTCCGCATGGCTCTGCAATCGTTGATTCTGGGATTGGGGGGATGGCTGGCGATTGGGGGAAATATCACACCGGGCATGATGATTGCCGGCTCTATTTTGATGGGGAGAGCGTTATCCCCGATTGAGCAGTTGATACAGGCCTGGAAGAGCCTGAGTGCGGCCCGTTTATCATGGCAGCGGTTAAGCACGTTACTGGAAGCACAGCCAGAGCGCAGAAGTGGAATGTCATTGCCAGCGCCAAAAGGGGAATTGCGGTTGGAGAAAGTGTCAGCAATCCCACCGCGTAAGACTCGGGTCTTACAAGCCTCACAAAACGGAGTGGCACAAAATCCCCAGTATGTTTTACAGGATATCAGCATTGCCCTGAATTCTGGTGATGTTCTGGGCGTGATTGGTCCCAGTGCGTCGGGGAAATCCACTCTGGCACGTTTGCTGGTAGGCATTTGGCCTGCGCAGGAAGGTGTGGTACGGCTTGATGATGCTGATATTTACCAGTGGAACAAAGATGAATTGGGGGCATTTATCGGCTATCTGCCGCAGGACATTGAGCTGTTTGGTGGCACAATTGCAGAGAACATCGCCCGTTTTAGTGATGTTGATCCTGAGAAAGTCATTGAGGCAGCGCAAAAAGCGGGTGTCCATGAATTAGTGCTCAATCTTGAGCAGGGTTATGACACGCTGATTGGAGCGGGGGGAATGGGGCTATCGGGCGGACAAAAGCAGCGAATCGGTCTGGCCCGCGCTTTGTACGGCAACCCGTCGCTGGTGGTATTGGATGAACCTAACTCGAATCTGGATGATATGGGTGAAAAAGCACTCAGTCATGCGATTACGCAATTGCGGGAGCAAGGTAAAACCATCATCGTCGTTACTCATCGGCCGACATTGCTGTCGCAGACGAACAAAATTTTGCTGCTGGTTCAGGGAAAAATGAAGCTGTTTGGTCCTTCCCAGCAAGTCATGGCGGCGCTGTCTCAATCTCAGGTTTCGTCACAACCACAGTCACCGCTAAAAGTGACCGAACGTGCGTCGTAACATGATTCAACCCTATTGTAATTCTTGGGATATGGCTATCCGGGAGTAAATATGTCTTATCAGAACAACGCAGAAGATGCCCAACAAGAGGCATCGGGATTATTGCCGCTGGATGCGAATCGTTACCTGCGAACCGGCTGGCTGATTATTGGCATTGGCATTTTGGGATTTCTCATTTGGGCGTCGTTGGCACCACTGGATAAAGGCGTGGCTTCTTCGGGGATGGTCGTCGTGGATGGTAACCGTAAAACAGTTCAGTCTCCTGTTAATGGGATTATCCGGCAAATTCAGGTAAAAGAGGGGCAACAGGTCAAGGCTGGTCAGGTTTTGGTTCAGCTGAGTCAGGTGCAGGTCAATGCACAGATTGATTCCCTCAAACAGCAACTGTACACCACACGTGCGACGGAAGCGCGATTGCTGGCAGAACAACAGGGACTGGAGGTGATCGTGTTTCCTTCCACATTGCTGACTGAACAATCAGAACCCCGTATTCACGATATTTTGGCGTTGCAGAAACAGCTCTTTTTATCACGTCGTGAAATGTTGCGCAGTGATCTGGCCGGAATGCATCAGGCTGAAGAGGGGCTGAATTTCCAGATCAAAGGGCTGCGGGCAGCGCTGGTGAGCAAACAGCAGCAACAGGATTCGCTCAAAGAGCAGATGACGAATTTGCGTCCCCTGACGGAAGAGGGCTATTTTCCCCGTAACCGTTATCTGGAGTTGCTGCGCAGCCAAAGTGAATTAAGTGGCGGCATGGCTGAAATGGCGGGACGAATGGGACAGCTTGAAAAGCAGCGACAGGAAACACAACAGCGGGTGATCCAGCGTCAGGCAGATTATCAGCGTGAAGTGCGCAGCCGACTGTCGGATGTGCAGGTACTGGCGAATGAGTTGAAAAATAAGCTGGAAACAGCGCAATTCGATCTGTCGCACACTGCCATTATTGCCCCGGTAGAGGGGGTGGTAGTCGGGTTAACCGTGTTTACCCAAGGTGGGGTGGTCGCTTCCGGTGAAAAGCTAATGGAAATTCTACCCGCCCAAAGTGCGCTTGAAGTGGAGACACGACTGATGGTGAGTCTGATTGACAAGGTTGCCGTGGGGCAGGAGGTAGATTTGATGTTTACGGCTTTCAATCAGAGCCGGACGCCGAAAGTCACGGGGAAAGTGGCGGTGGTTTCCGCCGACCGTTTGGTGGATGGCATCACAAGGGAGCCTTATTATCAGATGCGATTAAGAGTTACGCAGGAAGGCATGGAAAAACTGGCGGGATTGAATATTAAACCAGGCATGCCCGTTGAGGTATTCGTCAAAACCGGTTCACGCTCTCTGCTGAGTTATCTGTTCAAGCCGTTGGTGGACAGGGCATCCACGTCACTGATTGAGGAGTAAGGGCGATGTTGAGGTATCACGGAATTACCCATGGGCGCACTTTGTTACTGCCTCTATGTTTGACTCTGTTATTAATGGGGACATCCATCTTTGCTGGTTTTGCCAGGGCGCTCTCCTTGACAGAGGCTTATGCGTTGGCTTTACAGCACGATCCCACCTTTCAGGCTGCCATTAAAGCGCAGGAAGCGGGGCAGGAGGAGAAAAATCTTGGGTTGGCGGAGTTATTGCCCAGATTATCATTCAGTTATCAGAATGCGCCGAAGAATGGGCAGAAGATGGTATCTCATGCTGTCGATCCACGGGGCAGGAACACCAAAGAGAGCCGCAACCGGCAATATCGTAGTTACAACAGTACGGTGCTTCTGACCCAGCCATTAATCGATTTCGAAGCTTGGGCACGTTACCGTACCCGTCAGGCCTATGCATTGATGAGTGATGCCCGTTTTCGCTCAGATAGTCAGCAATTGGCGGGCAGGGTTGTCAACAGCTATGTGGCGGTGGCTTATGCGCAAGACAGGTTGGAGCAAGTTACCCAGCAGAGGGTTGTTTATGAAGAACAATTGGTGCGCAATCAGAAATTGTTTATTTCTGGGGAAGGTACTCGCACGGATGTAGCCGAAACTCAGGCCCGTTATAGCCAAGTGTTGGCAGATGAGTTAATCGTACAGGATGAACTGGATGCCGCCATCCGCGGCTTACAGTTATTAGTTGGCATATCATTGCCGGCAGACTTACCGATTAATCGCCTGTCCAACGTCCCCAAGTTCAAAATCATCAAACTGGATGCAGAACAGTATGCGGATTGGGAACAACGGGCGTTGCGGCATAACCCCCAGCTGGCGGCTGCACGGCAGAAAGTGGATGTGGCGTATCAGGATATTGAGAGCAACCGGGCGGGATTTCTGCCTAAACTGGAACTATACGCTTCCCATAGCAAAAATAAATCCGGCAGTGATAACAGTATCGATCAAGAATACCGGACAGATTCTGTTGGCTTACGTATCTCAATGAACCTTTACAATGGCGGTGGAACCTCGGCTGCCCTGCGTCAGTCAACAGCGAATTATGGCAAGACTAAATATGAGATGGATGCCCAGACGGGCGAGATATTAAATACGCTTCGCCGCCATTATAACGCCTGCATGAATGGTGAGAAGCGGATACGGGCCTATGAAAACGCTCTGGAAGCTGCTGAATTACAAGTGGAGGCAACCCAGAAAAGTGTCGCGTTGGGGCAGCGGGTGAATGTTGATATTTTGAATGCAGAACAGCAACTCTATACCGTCCGCCGTGAACTGTCTCAGGCGAAATATGACTATATGAAAGCATGGATAGGCTTGTTGAGTGAGTCAGGCCAATTAAATAGTGAACATATTAATTTGATTACTGGCTATTTTGGCTGAAATGATTAACGTGTGACACTATTTATCATTCTTCGTTGCGTTTTCTCGCAAGATTCATCTGGAAATGGGTATCACGTGTTATACATTTTCAACGCGTTATTTGAAACAGATTTCAAGATGCAGCCAATAAAACTGCATCTTGAAAGACTATGGCAATGAGTTTTTATCTATTTTGTGAATGCGGGCATCAAACCGCTGCATATCTTCCTGCAGCGAATGGAACAGGCGGCGTAGAGAGGAGGGTTACAGAGCGCCTTGACATGCTGAGTCGGGATAAGCCTGATTTCATAGCCTATAGTTTGTAGCGCTCTTCCCCAATAGTGAACATTCTGGCAAGGCTCCATCACATCACTTCAACCTATCTTGGCAGAATAGGATAACGTTTCACCCTACTCGATTCGTTGAACATTATCCTCATTATTATCCAGAGTCTAACCAATATTATTATCGATTTTATTCTTAAGATAGATGCTTAAAAATGCTATAACGGTAAATATTATACTAATAAGAACAACGGAATGAACACCTAAATAAGATATTCCCCACCCACCTACCATAGCACCTACTGTAATTCCTAAATTTGAAAACGATATATACAGACTATTGGCAAACTCAGGTGCTTCATTGGCTTCTTTCATAAGCCATGTTTGGCTGATAACGAGTCCCGCTGTATGTAACGCTCCCCAAAAAAAAATTAATATCAATATAGCTATTGGGGAAAAACCCAGAATCCAAATAAAAATATACAATAAAGTTAACAGGATAGGATATGCCTTTGTTGTTTTTATAGCATTTTTTTGTAGAAAGATGCTGAAAATAAAATTACCAAATATTCCGCTAATACCAAACAAAACGAGAAATATACTAATGGAGTCATTATCAAGACGTGTGATTTTAGAAAGGTAATCTGCGATATAGCTAAAATTTGCAAACATTGCAGAGAATATAGCCGTTACTGTAACAATTGTTAACCATAATTTCCCATTGCGTAATATAATTAATTGGCTGGAAAAGTTAACCTTTTCTGTAGAGATAGAAGAGGGAACAAAAAACAAAATACCTATAAAAGCAAGTAAACAAGATATTGAACCAAAATAAAATGCAGCACTTAATGATAAATGTTCTGCAATAAACGAGCTTACCGGCATACCTAACACTAATCCTATAGCAACCCCGGCGAAAACTTTCGCCACTGCTCTTGGGCTTTTCTCTTTAACTACTGAATTGGCAGCGACGACGAGTGCCACCGCAAAGAAAGTAGCATGAAATAGTGCTGGCAATATTCTAAAGAACAGGATTAAATTAAAGCTACTTGTTGTGGCATAGATAAGATTAGATATAACAAATATAAGAATAATTGTAAGAAGGATATACTTTTTATTATATCGCGATAGTAGTAATGTAATGAATGGTCCGGTTATGGCAACAATGATAGCATAAATACTGACAAGAAAACCGACTTGTGTAGGTGTAACGTGAAGTTGTGACCCTAATTGTGGTAATAGGCCGATTACTGCTACCTCAGTGGTAATAACCCCAAAGACAGCAATAGCCAGGACAAGCAATAACATAACATTCTTATGTTTCATAAATATTCCTAGATAGATTCATATAAAACATGAAACGTTAAACTACTTTGAAAATGCTTTCAACACTATCAACTACAATAAATACCAATTTGGTAATATTATTATTTTAATAGTATGTTATTGTTATTTCCATGCGTCGTAATTTTATTTTATCGAAATTAATTTATACTGAAAAATGGTTTTTATATAAAATTTAGATTAAATTTATGGTCATGTATTTAATGTGTTGAAAGCTGTGATTGCAGAAAAATTTTACCATTAAAGTTTTTCTGCAATTTATATGTGTTCATCAGCATTGGATGCATGCAATGAAATTCACAATACACGCTTTGAATACGTGACCAAAATTTCGCAAATTTAGGGTCGGGTTTCTTTGATAGTCTTACCATTTTGACAAGCTATTTAGATAAGTAAGTTAAATTTCCCTGTATTTTTGATGTAAAAATGTTAATAGTTTTTACTGTATTATTGCATTTTGAACATCAATGTGGGGGATATGGGGCAATATATGGGGGGTAAAAGGACTTTCTGGTGTGTAAATATTGATTTTGAGTTTTTGCCCTATATTATTTCATTCCACTTATTCATTTAACCACACTTATAGATATATAAGCTCATTATGCCTCTGAGCTTAATGTTTTTTTCCTTGTGTATTTTGTTGTATTTGTTAATAAATTTCTTTTTATGGATGAAATATGTTTAAAAAATTCGAATAAATAATCTCTGATATCAGTTATAACGAGGAAATTTTTCTCTTTATTTCATTATTTAGAAAAGTAATAGCCCGGAAAATGACTGAAAACAGCAATCAGCCTGAATTAGAACAGATTATATAAAAGAATATCTGATTGATTGCTGTCATTGTTTTTTTTCCGTGGAAAGTCCAGAGGGTTTGTATCGTTCACGGGACATTAGATTCTCAAGGCAACTGCTATATCCGCCAGATGTAGTAGTTTTCTATTTAACTTCAACTAAATTAAGGATTTGTTTATGGGGATATCATTATACCGCAGTGCAGAATATTACTTTACCGGTAAATATCAAGATGATGATGGTAGTAATAATATTGTCGCTGTTGGGAGAGAGGGAGTTATTAATGCTGAAGGAGGAAATGATCATATTACTGTTGGTTCGCTAAGGTCAACAATCTATGCCAAGTCTGGCGATAAGACTATAAATGGTACTGCCGGATATTTAAAAATAGTGAGTATTGACGGTGATCTGAATGTACGTGGCGCCGTAGGTTACGCAAGTATTGATAAAAACGGTAATGGGAATATTTCATTTGCTGGCGCGGCAGGCGGTGTTTCTATGGATCACCGAGGTAGTCGTGGTAACCTGGATTTCGCCGGCGCTGCTGCTTATAACCACATGAGTCGTAAAGGGCAATCCGGTGATGTGACGTTTAAAGGTGTCGGCGGTTATAACGAGTTATGGCATGGAACTCATCAGGGTGATTTAAACTTTACCGGAGCCGGTGCTGGCAACAAAATTGACCGTGACTGGCATGAGCACTATGAGAAAAGCCACGGGGATGTGAAATTTGTTGGCGGGGGTGCCGCAAATAGCATCAGTTCACGGGTCGAAAGCGGTAATATTGATTTCACAGGTGCAGGGATTGATAACCACATTATCCGTAAAGGGAGAGAAGGAAATATTATCTTACATGGTGCAGGAGCATCAAACCGCATTGAACGTTTGCGAGAAAGTAAAGATAAATATGAGCAGACTCGCGGTAATATCGAATTTGAAGGCGCAGGTGGTTATAACCGAATTTATTCTGATATAGCTCATGGTAATATCAGTTTCTCCGGTGCCGGTGGTTACAATGAAATATCAAGAATAGGTGAAGATAGCGATTCGTATGATAAAGCTTTGGAATATGCTAAAGCTAAAGACATTGTATTAACAACGGCGAAGATGGGAGTCAGTCAGCCCCAGCAAGTGACAGGCATTAAATCAACTACTGAGCCTAATACTTATCTCTTTGCATTTGCTGATGAAATGTATACTAAGATCAGTAAAGTTCAGCTGAGAAATGATCCTGAAACCAATAAACTTAGTTATTACGCTACTTCATGGCGTAAAAATGGTAATCAACTCAAAAATCTTGCTACGAAAAATATCTCTTTAGAGAATGGATTTGATTATATAAGCAATGATAATGATTATCGTCTTTCTAATTTAATCTTTGAGCATTATCAACCCATTACTATTCAACATACTGTTGAAGAAGATTTGCAGGAAAATCAATGGGTGACTTATGCCAGCGGAACCACCGCTAAAGCAGAAGATATCACATTGATTGATGCAAAAATGCATGGGCGTTCAATTCATTCTGGTAATTTGGTATTGGATGTTTCAGCGGTGAAATCGAATCGTCGATCAAATGCTTATGTCTATGCTAAATATGTCGAGTCATATACCAAAGTGGTCATGGTAGAGTTGAAAAATGAGCCTAAAACCGGAGAGCTGAAATATTATGCCAGTGCATGGTACAAAGCAGGCGACCATACCGGTGATTTGGCCAATGAAGATTTTTCAATCGCAAATGGTTATAGCTCGATGGAAGTGGGGGGATATTCACTAACTAACATTAAATATCAGGCCAATACTGTACGTCGTGTCTCTGAGCGTTTAGAACATATTGAAGAAGATAGTCATCAGGAACTGGTGAAGTCATCTACAAACATTGGTGATAGTACCGGTGATGTTAATTTTAGAGGTATGGGTGGTGGAAACGTTATTAAATCCAGTGTGATACATGGCCATGTTAATTTTGAAGGTGATGGGATTGCTAATGTCATTCTTCATAGCTCGAGATTCGGTAATACGCATTTTGCAGGCGCAGGTGCTGCCAATATCATCGAAAAAAGTGGCGAAGATGGCAATTTGACATTCCGTGGTGCAGGTTTGGCGAATGTACTTGTTCACCAAGGCCGGAATGGGGAAATGGATGTTGACGCCGATGGTGCGGCAAATGTGCTGGTGCGTGTCGGTGATGGGCGGTATCTGGCTCATCTTCTGGCAGTTGGCAATATCTCAATCCACCAGGGTAATGGTGACAGCCGGGTTATCATGTTGGGGGGATACAACACTCACACCCAAATAGGTGATGGCAGCGCGGACTGGTTAGGGGCGGGCGGTTTTAACGTCATGACCCAGAAAGGTAAAGGAAAAGTCTCTTCGGTATTGGTGGGAGGGGCCAATGTACTGACCAAGCTTGCAGCAGGTCATCTGGTTTCCGGTATGCTCGGTGGGGCCAACATTATCACGCATATTTCGGGTGATAATGAAATATCAGATACCACAGCAATTGCGCTGGGCGGTGCTAATATCCTGACCAAAAAAGGGAGAGGTGATGCTGTTGCGGTGATGGGCGGTGGTACGAATGTTCTTACTCACATTGGTAACGGTAGTACGCAGGGTGTGATGTTGGGTGGTGCCAATATCCTGACCAAAGTAGGCGATGGTGACACTACGGGCATTATGCTTGGAATTGGTAATGTGCTGACCCATATCGGTGCCGGTCAGACACTGGGGGTCATGGGGGCAGCAGGTAACATCTTTACTAAAGTGGGGAATGGAACCACAATTGCGGCCATGATTGGTGCTGGCAATATATTTACCCATGTTGGCAGCGGTGATGCATGGGCGTTGATGGGCGGTCTGGGTAATATCTTTACCAAAGTGGGGGATGGTAAAGCGCTGGCTCTGATGGTAGCCGAAGGCAATGGGTTTACCCACGTTGGGGATGGAATGAGTGTTGCCCTGATGCTGGCGGAGGGTAATGTTGCAACCAAAGTGGGTAACGGCATGACGCTGGCAGCAATGATAGGCGAAGCCAATGTGATGACCCATGTCGGTAATGGCCAGACATTTGCCGCTATGATCGGGGAAGCCAATATCCTGACGAAAGTGGGTAATGATTTGACTGTCGGCTTAATGGTGGGGAATGCCAATATCTATACTCACGATGGTAAT
Source organism: Xenorhabdus sp. Sc-CR9 (assembly GCF_963897815.1). Classification (NCBI taxonomy): domain Bacteria; kingdom Pseudomonadati; phylum Pseudomonadota; class Gammaproteobacteria; order Enterobacterales; family Morganellaceae; genus Xenorhabdus; species Xenorhabdus sp. Sc-CR9. The sequence continues at coordinate 50,868 of NZ_CAWQTY010000244.1, read as the reverse complement.
GGGACAAGTATTGGTTTGTTTGCCGGTGAGTTGAACGTGATGACCAGAGTCGGTGATGGTACAACGCTGGCGGCAATGTTTGGTGAAGCTAATATCATGACGCATTCCGGTGAAGGCTTAACAGGCGTACTGGCACTGGGTAAAGCCAATATTGTCACCAAAGTGGGTGATGGTTTTATGGGGGTTGTGGCAGCGGCTGAGGCTAATGTTGTCACTCATGTGGGATCATCAACGACGGCTGCTGTGCTATTAGGTCAAGACAATATTCTGACCAAAGTGGGTAAAGGTACGACGGTCGGCCTGCTTATTTCTGATGTGGGTAACATCATGACACACGTTGGTGATGGTACAACTATTGGTTTCGCTACAGGTAAAGCTAATATCATTACCAAGGTGGGGAATGGCACTGGTATTAACGCCGTCTGGGGTGAGGCTAATGTCCTGACTCATGTTGGTCAGGGCGACCGTTACAATTTCGCGAAAGGTAAAGCCAATATCATTACCAAAGTGGGAGGAATGCGAGAAGTTACGGTAGTCCAGGGAGATGCCAACATTATCACCCATATTGGTAACGGTGATGATTACACGGGAGCCTGGGGCAATGCTAATGTCATTACTAAGGTAGGCGACGGGAATAATGTGGTACTCGCCAAAGCTGATGCCAACGTTGTGACTCAAATTGGTAACGGTGACAGCTTTAACGCCTTGTGGAGTAAAGGCAATATTGTCACCAAAGTCGGTGATGGTATGCAGGTTACTGCGGCAAAGGGTAAAGCTAATATCACCACCACGGTGGGGAATGGTTTAAGCGTGACTGCGACGCATGGCGACTTTAATGTGAATACTAAAGTAGGTGACGGAGTTTCAGTCAACGCGGTGTGGGGTGAATATAACGTTAATACTAAAGTCGGCAATGGTCTCAATGTTGCGATCATGAAAGGCAAAGGCAATGCCAATATTCATATTGGTGATGGTCTGGGGATCAATGCCTCCTATGCACGCAATAATGTGGCGATTAAGATTGGTAATGGTGATTTTTACAGTCTTTCTATTGCAGAGAGCAACACACAAAGTAGTCATCTCTCTTCTCTGTTTGAGAGTATTAAACAAACTGTATTAAATGTGGAAGGTAGCCAGGCGATTAATTATCTGATCCATGGTAATGAGTCTAATACTTCTGGACTCAATAAAGGTAGAGGAGCGATTAATTTAACCGAAGTTTCCGCCATTGATGGCTTCCAGATGGATAAAATTGATGAAGTGAGTTCGGATCTGGCGAACAACTTGAGTGGCGCAATAACCCCGGTAGAAACGCCTGATTCTGAGGTTATTCAGAATGTCTTGCAGATTGGAGATAATGTTGGTTCAGCTCAGGATCAGGCATCACCACAAGCTGATGCGGTTATCAGGCATGTGAAGCAGGATAAAGCCGCGCAAAATGCGTTAAACGATAAAGAAAAAGCTGAGATGAATCGTCAGCTCCTGGAACAAGAGCAAGATAAACAGCTTAAAACAATTTCAAAATCACAATCCCAATTAGAATCAACCAATCAAGATGCGCTGAATAAGAATGGGCAAGTACAGCGTGATGCAATAAGTGAAGAGTCCAGAATGGTCACACAAGAACTATTCTCCATGACTCAAGGTATGGATGCACTTAATAACTATGGAAATTATGATGGCAAATCAGGTGATGAGTGGCGTCATCGGTTTGCTGTTGGATATCTGGATCGCACACAGAAATATAGATTAAATAATGCCAAACTGACTGTACAGGAAAAATTGGCTGATGCATGGCAGCATGTTATTAATAAACGAGAAGTAATAAAAACAGCCCTGAAGAAATCAGAGGCAGGTTTAGGAAACAGTTTTGAAAATATAGATGGTGCAGACAAAGATATTGCAGACGCTAAGCAAAAAGCAGAGTTAAGAAAAGAAGAGGCACTATTACAGAAGCAACGGGCCAAAAAAGCAGAGAGTGACGCCAATACCGCGTATGAAAAGGCGAAACAGCGTGGTGAAAGTGATAGTACAACGGCGAAAGATAAAGCGGCACAGGCGCAGGATAATGCAAAAGGTGCGAAACAGGCTGATGATGCTAAACCAGAACGTATCGGGGCAACTGGCAGTGGTTTGTCTGGAAAATCTTATAAATCGGTTGAAGTGGCGAAATCGAAGAGTCATATCAATCCTGCATCGAAAACGGAATCTGACGGTTGGATCAGTGAAGGTCTTGCACTAACACAAGAAGATTTGGCCGCCTTGAATAACGCGCAACAGGCAGTCAATCGGCTACAGTTCAACAAGGGTATCCGTTCAGAAAATACGGGTGCTTCGATTATTTCAATGTTTGCCGAGAAATCATCCGATAGCATTATGGTGCCAGCCTCAAATAAACCCAGAGAGTTAATCAGAAAAGCGCCAACAATTTCGGGTATTGATCTGCAAGGATTAGGGGGAAATAACTATTCTGTACTCAAAAAATTGGAGCTTGTCTTACTGAGTAAGGGAGCCAAACGGTTTATTGATTCTACTAAAAGACATCTTGGTTCGATAAATACCGATCTGCCTAGTAAGGCGCTGGTGGCCGTACGTGAGGTTTTTAACCGTACCGTCGAACGGCCCGATGAACAGCATGTATTGCAGCTTGAGAACGCGTTAGCTCATTGGCAGCAGCATGACCCCAAAGAATTCGCTCAGCGTAGTAAGCTGGTGAAAAGCTTACGTTTTGAGATGGGTGAGCTGGTTGCTCACATTCAGGCCCAGAGAGCTGAGTCAGCCGGAATTTTGGGTATCACTGTACCACCTGAGCAAGTACCACAGTTTGGTCAGCAGGTATCCTTTGACGGTTTCGGGCGTGTGGTGGGCATGAAAGGCGATATTGAGCAAAGCGAAATTAATCGTCTCATTGATTTGCAAATTAAGCCATTAACCCAGATTAACTCCACCGCGGAGCGGGATGCACCTAAGACCGAAAGCGAAAGTCTTATCGTTTTCGTCAGCCGATTACAACAAGAAGCTATCCCAGAAGGTAAGCCTTTGATTGAACGCGCCAGAGAACTTTGGCTTACCGGGCAAGTAACAAATGAAAAAACCAAAGAATTATTTAAGGATGCTGTTACCCAGTTGCGAATGCATCCTGAGTTACACACGCTGACTCAACAGCTGTTGGCTGATGCCAACAAAGAGAAGGCCACCGGACAATATATTGATAACCTATTTGGCCGTCATTTTGATTCTGAACTGGCTTATGAACTGGTGAATACGGCATCACCGGAGGCGAAAGATACCGCTAAACAAACAGGTAACTTCCTGGTACAGGACTTTGATAAGTGGATAAGTGGTTTTTATCCCGAAGGTGCTGAACGTGACCAGAAAATTGCCAGCAAGATGCAATCTTTTGCCAAGTCGATTGATAAGGATTTTCGCCCTTGGTTCAGCAGGGTGCCTGAGATAACGACATTCCTGGACGATCCGACTTTTGCCAATTTCAAGACCATGATGACTAAGGTTGATGATGGTTTTTCTGTGATTAAGGTGCCGTTTCTGGCGGTAAAAATGGCGACTACACCGGGAATGGGAATGGATAGTGCTGACTGGAAGAGAAAAGGGGATACTTTCTATCAGAATGTGATCACTAAAGCCCGTTCAACCAGTACTGATCTGACTACCGGGACTGATGTTACGCACAAAGTCGTTATTACGGAAAAGCAGACCAATGATTATGGCACGGCGCTGCCCTACCAACCTGCGAATAATAAACATGACGACTTTTTGTATGGCCGAAAGGTCGCAGCAGGTCGGATCTTGACCCCCGGACGCGAAACTACATTTGAGCGTAATGCATTAGCGCAAGGCCAGTCTGTGGTGACAGGCGCATCTGGTTCAACCAATATCATGGTTCACCTCAATGACTATATTGCTAGCAAGCAACCTGACTTCCCAACCGGGCAGAGTTATCTTAATACACTGGCATTTTTGGTATTTGATGGTGGTCACTCTGTCAACGAAAGTCTGGCGGTTTACCAGGCATTACAGGCAACGGGTGATGAGCGTCAGCAGGTACTGAACAGCTATACCGCTAATTATCAGGATCTGGCAGATATTGCCGGGGAATCGGGCAAGGTGTGGGTAAATCAGGCGCTGGATAATGCTTTTAAAGAAACTCAGGCGTTTTCTCAAAAGTATGCGGTGGTAAAACCGCAAAGCCGTCCTGCCGTGGAAGACTTAGACGGGTTATCTGGCAAAAATAAAGGGATAGAGCCGACGATTATCGACGATAGTCATCTGAATAAGCCAGTTGATGGCTGGCAAACGGTGGACGTAGTGCCACAGGTTGATGGTCGCGAAACGCGTTTTGAGGGTCAGATTATTCTTCAGATGGAAGATGACCCGATAGCTGCCAGAGCAGCCGCTAATCTGGCGGGTAAACACCCGGATTCCAGCGTGGTTATTCAACTCGACGCTAACGGTAAATATCGTGTTGTTTATGGCGATCTGTCTAAATTATCCAACAAATTACGCTGGCAGGTTGTCGGTCATGGTCGTGATACGTCAGAGCAGAATAACATTCGTCTGAGTGGTTACAGAGCTGATGAATTGGCGACGAAATTAACGCAGTTTTATCAGAATGCTAAGCTGGGCGAAAAGGCCATCAGCAAACCCGATCACATCAGTATGGTGGGCTGTTCACTGATTAGTGATAATAAGCGGGATGGTTTTGCTCGTCACTTTATGACTGAGTTAGATAAACAAGGTATTCGCAGTAATGTTTCAGCCCGTAGTAGCGAAGTGGCGGTTGATGCAACAGGCCGTAAATTTACCCGTGACGAAAATAAGCAATGGGTTAACAACTTGCCTGATAACAAAATCGTATTGAGCTGGAATGCAGAGAATAAATTGATAACTCATACAGAACAGGTGCGTCATGGTATTGCTGAAAGCGATATCAACTTCTCTAAAGTCGGCTACACAGAGGCTGATTCAGTTACCAAAGGGGCAATTGCCGATAACACTGAAGTTTTCATTAAGCCACAGAAGCGTGAAAAGGTTAACACCAGCGATAACTCGCATCGTCAGCTCAGTTACTCCGGTAATATCCAGGTGAATGTTGGTGACGGAGAGTTTACCGCACTTAATTGGGGAACATCGAACGTCGGCATTAAAGCGGGAACCGGTGGTTTTAAATCACTGGCTTTCGGTGACAACAATGTGATGGTTCACATTGGTCATGGTGATAGCAAACATAGCTTCGACATTGGCGGCTATCAGGCGCTTGAAGGGGCGCAGATGTTTATCGGTAATCGTAACATCAGCTTCAACCAGGGGCGCAGCAATGACCTGATTGTGATGATGGATAAATCCATCCCAACGCCACCGTTGGTCAATCCATTTGATAGTGCTTCCCGTGTTGCTGGCGTATTGAAAGGTATTGCCCGTTCCGGTGAAAAGCAGGATTGGTTATCGGCACAAGATCAGCAATGGACAATCGCCGGTGCGGAGAAGTTTGTGCGTGATATATCTGGTTTAGACCAAACCAGCAGCGTGGATTATAAAACTCTGACTGATCTCGATTCGCAAAATGCACGTAGCAGCCGTGGTTTAAAATATGATGCTGAATTAGCTCTGAATAAGAAATTTAATCAGTGGCTAGATAAAAATGACAATAGTATTGAAATGGGCAAAATAAGCCGGGCAAATAAATTCCGTCGGGCTAATTCGGAGCTGGCATTCAATTTTGCTGTTGGAGGGCGTGGAGCTGATATTCAGGTTACGATGGGTAACTGGAACTTTATGTTCGGTGACAATATCCAGTCAATTTTGGATACCAATCTGGGTTCACTGTTTGGTTTGATGACCCAGCAGTACTCAGTAACGGGTATGGCAAAGACCACTTTCACCTATAACCCGCAGGATTTGCCGCGTCAGCTTAAAAACAAGCTGCTTGGTCGATTGGCGGAAGTGGGGGCAGATACTACCTTAGCGGATATCTTTGATGTGGACTACACCACAGATGGACATATTGTTTCCCGTACAGGTAAGCCAGTTGATGGCGAAGTTATTCTGAAAGAAATGCTGGAAGTAATAAAGAAATTTAGAGGTGATCAATTGGAAGCTTTCACCAACCCAGATAAATTGCTGGAAGCTTTCACCAACCCAGATAAATTGCTGGATAGTTTGGAAGCCGGCATCAATGAGGGAGAAGCTGGGGTTAGAACATTTGCGGAAGATCATGGTTTGAAAGAGAAAGCGCCTGATGAAAATCAGGAACAGGGCGATGTGGCTAGCATCAACGGAAATAGCGCTCAAACTAATAGCAAAGCAGAACGTGCATTTGGTTTTAATTCTCTGAATTTACCTAACCTGTTTGCAACGATGTTTAGCAAAGATAAGCAACAAGAGATGAAGTTGTTAGTGTCTAACCTAAAAGAAAACCTGACAGCGGATCTGCTCAATATGAAGCAGGAAACGTTTGATTTCCTGCGTAACAGTGGTCATCTGCAAGGGGATGGTGATATTCATGTGTCACTGGGGAACTATAACTTCAACTGGGGCGGAGATGGTAAAGATCTCGGTGCCTATCTGGGCGATAACAACAACTTCTGGGGTGGTCGCGGTGATGATGTTTACTACTCACTAGGAACATCTAATATCTTTGCTGGTGGTGAAGGCAATGATATGGGCGTCCTGATGGGGCGTGAAAACTGGATGTTTGGCGGAAATGGTGATGATACCGCAGTGGTGACCGGACGTATTAACCAGGTCTTTATGGGTGAAGGTAATGACCAGACGTTTGTCTTTGGTGAAGGTGGCCTTATTGATGCGGGTAACGGACAGGATTACGTCGTCACTTCCGGTAACTACAATCGGGTGGATACTGGAGCAGGTCAGGACTATACGGTGACTATCGGCAATAACAACCGGGTTGATTTAGGTGAAGGCAATGACTTTGCCAGAGTATTTGGTAATGACAACCGTATCGACGGTTATTCCGGCAATGATACAGTTAAACTGATGGGCTACCATGCGGTGATTAACGGTGGAGAAGGTGATGATCACCTGATAGCGGCGGCTATTTCGAAGTTCAGTCAGTTTGACGGCGGAGAGGGGCAGGATCTGCTGGTACTGGGCGGCTATCAGAACAGCTTCCAGGGTGGCGCGGGTGCAGACAGCTTTGTGGTCAGCACCGAGGTGATTGATAACCGGATTAGCGATATTAACGCAGAAGATATGATCCTCTTTAATGGTGTTGACTGGCAAAACCTGTGGTTCCAGCGCAGTGGATACGATTTGGTGTTGTCAGTGAATCGTCCTGCTCAGGATAAAACTGCTCAGAGTATATTTGCATCAATGGGTTCAGTGACTTTTCATGATTACTTTAATGGTCATCGTGCCAAATTAGTGGCTCAAATGGGTAATAAAGATGCATCAGGAGAGCGAGAATTTACTGCATTATCAGATAATGCGGTTGATTCTTTGATTCAGGCTATGGGCAGTTTTGCCCCGACAGCGGGGGATAATGGTTTCATTACGAATCTGGATAGTAAGGCGAAAGTCGCTATTGCAATGGCGTGGGCAGATACCACCATCGGCAAGGGGAAGTTTGCCTGATTAACGCTTTATAATAAAAATAAAAAATAAGAAAAAGTTGTAATAAGAATAAAAGTGGCTCACAGAACAGGTGGGCCATTTTTTTGTATCAACTGACAGGGAATAGAAAAGGACATATAGTTATGCCTGATGATGTGCTTCATCAGGCGTTATACATTTTCAACGTGTTATTTGAAACAGGTTTCAAGATGCAGCCAATAAAACTGCATCTTGAAAGGCTATGGCAATGAGTTTTTATCTATTATTGATGAGCCGTAATTGCTGCAAATTCCCCTGAAGCGATAAATCGGTTCTTAAGGATGCCACTTCACGGCAGATATAAGCCATTTCTTTGTGGGATTCTAATTTTTTCCGCCATTTATCGGGCTGAGTTTCTAAATGCTGGAATAAATTATCCAGCGAACCTGCTTGTTGCAGCAGTCTGGTCGCGGTTTTGGAACCAATACCCTGAATTCCCGGTATTTTACTGCTACTAATCCCTGCCAGCCCCCAATAATCAGGAAGTTGGACAGGTGAAACACCAAACTCTTGCTGAACAAAAGGCAAATCTAGCCAGCGCTTTTGAAAGTAATCACGGATCTGGATATTAGGAGAAAGAAGCTGACAGTAGCCTTTATCCGTTGAAACAATCGTAACCTGATGCCCGCTGCTGGCGACTTTAGTTGCCAGTGTTGCAGCCAAATCATCTGCTTCATGTCCTTCCGCATGCCAGCACGCTATGCCCAGTGTATTGAATGCCTGCTTGATCAGGGGCATTTCCTGCTGCAAGCTATCCGGCATGGCAGAACGGCCCGCTTTGTAGTCGGGGAGAAGCTGATGTCGCCAGCTATGGCTGCGATCATTTTCATCAAATACCGCAACCGCGTGAGTCGGTGAGGTGTGGGTGATTAATTGCTTCAGGGCATGTTCACAAGCAGAAATACAAGGGCTTCCCTGTACAGCATGGATGCGCCGAATCAGGTTCAGGGCATCTACAATCAAAAGGTGTATCATGGTTGTTGTGTTCCGTCCGTGGATGTATTCCTTGGCACCAGCCCCATCAGAAAATGTCGCCAATCAGATTCGATTATTGGCGGGCTAATCTTCCTGTCGCCGGAATAAATTCTTCGTTACTGCGCCATGGATTAATATCCAAGCCTCCCCGACGGGTATAACGTGCATAAACAGTGAGTTTTTCAGGGGCGCACAATACCATTAAGTCATTGAAAATACGTTCAACACATTGTTCATGAAATTCATTGTGATGACGGAAAGAGACTAAATAACGCAATAATTTTTCTTGATCGATTTGAGGGCCTTTATAATGAATCATAACGGAACCCCAGTCTGGCTGATGGGTGATCAGACAATTCGATTTTAACAAATGACTCACCAAAGTTTCTTCAACGAGAGAACCCGTCGCTGAATTATTAAGATAATCTCGGCTGAACTGATAATCATCAATTTCAATGTCCTGATTATCAATGCATTCTCCTGCAAAATCGGCAATTGGCTGTTGACTGAAATGATGCACAGGATATAGAACAATCTCAATATCACCGTTGGCACAAGCAGATAGATCTTGTTGCAGGGTTTTTTGTACCGTTTCCCAATCAGAAAAGCGGGTTTGGTTAAAACTGTTCAAATAAAGCTTAAAGCTTTTTGATTCGATAAGATTTTCACTGGCTGAATTAAGACTGACATGCCCGACGGCAACTTGAGGGACGCCGCGTGCGTTGAGCCAGGAAAGTTCGTACATTGTCCAGATATCTGCACCGTGAAAAGGGAGTTTGTCAGGATACAGCCCAAGGGGTTCACGGTTCAGGCTGCGGGGAACGGCTTGGAGTATAGTGGGGTCATAACTGTCTTTGTAGGGAGTTGGTTTACCTAACGTAAGCTGGGAGAGTGCTTCATTATCCTGATATAGAGACATTAGGATTCCTTAAAATTGGAAAATTCTTAGATTTTTAGACTGTGAGGTAAGTCTGTAGTGTATCAGTGAATCTTTAAAGTTCGTATTTTTATTGTGCATTACTGCCATTTTCCTCAAGCCTGTTTCTGAGAGGCCGAGTCTCTTTTTTTCAATGGAATAGCTATATGTCCGTTTTATTTCTCCACTATTTGGTAATAGCAGATATGTTTTTATACCTGCTATTTATTAGACTACGATTAGTCAGAAAGTAATTTATCCAATAACGGGGATCTAAATATATTATGCGGATCGTGTTTCTGTAATGCGGAAACGGCTAAATCCCAATTGTTATCTGTAGGTAAGCCATCAGTAAATGAGACAGGAATTATTTTAGTCAGCACTTCTTCATCTTCCCATGCGGCATTTTCACTGTATGCCCAACCTTTACTCCATTCGACACGGGCTGAAGCATAAGTGCCATTAAATTCCTGAAATAACCACTTCTCGAATTGACGCATAAATTCAATGGCATGGGGTGTTTTGGGAAAGGTTAAGATATCCAGCCAAATTGCAACATCCCATTCAGGATGATCCGAACGTGGACGGATGGCAGATAAGCTGGGAACAACGGCTTTTTCATGTACTACATCAGCAGGATCATCTAATCCAGTGACTCTGACTTCGAGAGGACCGTTGACAGGATATTTTCCTGTCACGGTGAATTCCTTCATCAAAGTTTGCCACTGGGTATAGAATACGTTCAGCACACGTTGTATATCGGCTCGGCGTGTTAAGATGGCATAACCATTTGCTGTCACGCGCAATGTTGTCGGTTTTACATATAACAGCAGGTTTTTACTCCAGCCCCAGATATCTTTTTCACGGCCTTGTAAGGCACCCTTTACAAGCTGATATTGCATTTCACCTATAAGGGGTGTTAGTGCAGGGGTATTGATAAGTATATTTTCTGTAATATCGGATATGGATAATGAAATATTATCGGAAAAAGGATAGTTATAGGGGGTTTTAACTTCAGTGCTCGATGCGGGTTTATTTGGTGATACACTCCAGACTTTTAGCCATGGTTTATCTGTAAAGGGGAACAAAATTATTTCAGCTCGACCGCTTTTATCTAAGAATTGGCTGAAAGTTCGATTTTCTTTTGTATTTCCTGAGAAAGCAAATAACTCTGCCGCCGGAATATCAGTGAAGCTTTGGCAGCGTAAACGTTGGTTTTTACCAGCCTGAAACTGAACTTCCAGAATGAGGGCACTGCCGATATGGGTCAATAAAGGAGCACAATCTGGATGATTTCGTTCAAAGCGTTTGATGGTATATTGCTGACTTTCTGTATCCCAAACGACAGCAGATAAAGACAATATTGTGTTACTCAGAGAACCGTATGTATGCCCGGTAAGCGGCTCTTCTCCGAAAGCTTTAATGGCACTACCATGCCCGTTTATTGCGAGAACCGCCCCGAGGGTTAAATCACCGGGAGCCGGGGTTGCAGTAAAGCCAAGATCCTGCTCTTCCATTTGTGTCAGCAGCGTTTCCATTAATATAGCCGTTTGTGCTGTTACGATGGAAAACTGGGGATGATGCTCGATATTAACATGAGTAAAGGATTGAGAAAGATCCATCAGCATAATGCGGGCTGTCGGATTTTTCCCTATTCCCATTATCAGTGGTGACCAATTATGGGATTGACCGATCGGTCTGAGCTTATAATTTTCTTTCCATGCCCAATTGACGATTGAAATAACATCTTCTGTGCTGCGTGGTATGCAATATGGAATATTATAAGCCTGAATTTCTCCTGACCAATTTCTAAATGATCTATTTACGTATTTTATATTTGAAGGGAAATTAAGTAGGGGATATTTTGGTTCAGTAATGAAATTCTGTTGTGAATAATTATTTTCTTGTTCGATTGAGTCTGATGAGATCATTATTTTTATTTCCTTTATGTTTTATTTTATTTGTAGGTTGTTTTTTAATATTAATTTTAAAATAAATCTATCATGCCTAATGGGTTCTGAGTTTCAGACAATAAAACGGATGCTTGCAAAAGAGGTGAAAAAATCGTTTGTGTAACCGAATTAAACGCTTAATTCGGAAGACATTGTATTATTCAAAGTCACCTGAAATGCATAACAAAATCATCGGTACTTTCATCGAAAGGGAATGTTATATTAAGATGCTTATCAATGCATTGCGTATATACCTGTCGTCTTTCAAGTTGCAGCTTTGTTGGCTGCGCTCACTCACCCCAGTCACATAGTTATCTATGCTCCAAGGGATTCGTTCCTTGCCGTCGCGCTGCATCTTGAAATCCAATGGGTATAGACCTTATTTTGTCAAGAACGTATCGAAACAAGTGGGATAACATTGCATACCTGAAAATGATGGATGATATAACTCTATGACCTTTTATGTGACAAAAGCACTTTCTGACTTTACCCAGCGTTATATTGAATTGTGGCAAGAAAATACAGGGTTTCCACCAGCCAGTAGCGATCTGTATGGTATCCCTTCTCCATGTATTGATCGTACAGGAGATGAAGTGGTGTACTGGCTTCCTCAGCCGTTTTCGATTCAAGGAAAACTGAGTAAGGTTGAAACAGCGCTGGATATCTGTTTACAGGATTCTATCCACGATTACTATGTAACGCAGTTTGCCGGGGATATGGCAGCCAGTTTTGAAGGCCAAAACCTGAGTCTGATTCAGGTATGGAGTGAAGATGATTTTATCCGGTTGCAGGAAAATCTTATTGGTCATTTGGTCACTCAGAAGCGGTTAAAGCTCTCCCCTACTCTATTTATTGGAACGACAGATTCTGAAATGGGGCTGATTTCTGTCTGTAATTTGACAGGACAAGTGATACTTGAGCAATTTGGCAGTCATGAGCGAACGACATTATCCCCGGATCTAGCCACTTTCCTTTCTGTTATCAAGCCTGTCATAGTGAGTTAGTTGCAGATATTGGTTTAATTTTTTGTAAGAGATATCTCACGCGGTATGTGAGATATCTCTCTTAATCATAGCGTGAATATTACTGGTGGATATTATTTTTATGATATATCAATGACATGAAGTTTATGGTTGTACCATCTTTTTGTCATGCAGCTTATTATGCTAATTCAGTGGCTTGTTTCAGCAGCTTGAATATTAGATCATTTCACTGTTCCGAAAGGAATCACAGCAAAACAATAACCAGGGAATAATTCCATCGGGAAGATGGTTCAAGGATGGTCAGGTACAGGCAGGAGCGCCAGAATCTATCAGTATAATGATTAAGTAAAGGATAACAGGCAGGGACGTTTTTTGTCAGGGAACGAGCAGGATGCACCCCACTTAGCAGGATTGCTATGACAACCTCTGAGAGGAGGGATATTTTATCTCTCCTCTTTTTTATATCCAGTGGATTTCAAGCCAAAACTCAAAATATATTGGGTATATTTCATCTTATCTCCTCGCAAGTTTTCCGCTGAAATCACATCAATGATACTCTTATGCTCCAATGAAATGGTGGCAGTTTCTGCCACTGAGCAATAGACAGGCATCAGACGAAACATCATGAGTATCGAGAAAAAAATTTTACTTAAATTACAGTCAATTGAAGCCACCATGAAAATGGTAGGTATATGGCAAAATTATCCACCTAAACCAGAAGCCTTTGAAAGTACCGAGCCTTTTTCTATTGATACTATGTCAGCGGATGAATGGCTTCAATGGGTATTAATCCCAAGAATACGGGCTTTAATAGAACAAAAGGCTAATTTACCGACTGCATTTGCTATAGCGCCGTATTTTGAAGAAGTTTATAAAGAAGAAGTAGAGCGTTATTTACCTTTGCTGGAGAATTTAAGGGAATTGGATACTCTATTTGCGCAGGGGGCTTGATATGCTGGATATTATTTATCAGGATGAGCATATTGTCGCAGTCAATAAACCTGCGGGCTGGCTGGTTCATCGTAGCTGGTTGGCGCGCCATGAAACCGTTTTTGTGATGCAGACACTGCGTGATCAAATTGGGCAGCATGTTTTCCCTGTTCATCGTCTGGACAGGCCGACATCCGGCGTTTTATTGATGGCTCTTTCAAGTGAAGTAGCGAGGACGCTTTCACAACAATTTGAATTCCACGATATACAAAAAACGTATCATGCGGTTGTGCGGGGTTATGTAGAAGGTGATGATATTATCGACTATGCCCTTATGGAACAGTTGGACAAAATCGCAGATAAGTTTGCTGATACTGACCGAGAAGCGCAATCAGCAGTTACACATTATCGTTCATTGGCAACTGTTGAGTGTCCGGTTGAGATAGGGCGGTACCCGACATCACGTTTCAGCCTGTTGGAACTGATGCCAAAAACGGGTCGTAAGCATCAACTGCGGCGGCATATGGCACATATCCGGCATCCTATCATTGGGGATACCACGCATGGCGATTTGCGACAAAACCGAGGAGTTGTTAAATATTATCAGACTGGTAGGTTAATGCTGCATGCCAGCCATCTTCAACTCAAACATCCTGTAACAGGAGAAAAACTTCTTCTGACTGCTCGGTGGGATGCATCCTGGCAGCATTTGCTTGAACAATTTGGGTGGCGGTGTATTGTGCCTGATCTGGAATGTTTAACCGCTCATGAATGAACGCAGTATCAAACTGATTAAAGAGATCAATATCTATGGCAAAGATTGGTGTTTTCGTTGGTACAGTTTATGGCAATGCTCTGGCAGTTGCAGAAGAGGCGCAGCAGATCCTTGGACAGCAAGGGCATGAAGTTAAAATCTTTGAAGATGCAACTTTAGCGCAATGGCAAGAATACCTGCAACAGGTTGTGTTAGTGATTACTTCGACGACAGGGCAGGGTGAGCTGCCTGATAATATCCGGCCACTCTATGCAGAACTGAATGATAAGTTGGGGCATCAGTCTGACTTACACTATGGCATGATTGTGTTGGGCGATCGTAGTTACGACACATTTTGCGGTGGTGGCCGTATATTTGATGAACTGTTACAAGAACAGGGAGCCAAGCGAATCGGGGATATACTGTTGATTGATGCTATTGAAGTAGTTGAACCCGAAGCCTTTGCCCAAGACTGGATTGAGCACTGGGGGGCTTTGCTGTAGGAAAGTTTCCTGTTACACCGCTTAGGCCTTTACTTTAATGTAACGTTGGGAAGATAAGCGGTGTAATGGTGTAGCTAACAGATTACTTGCGGGTCAATTTTTCTAGATCTGCTTCGATTTCCGCAATTTTATTGGCAACAACATGTTCAAGATGACGTAAATCGTCAAGGATCTTGTGTTTTAAATCCATTTCTATCTGGTCGTGTTTGCAAATCTGATCCAGCTCCTCAATTACATAACGCAGATTGGTGTTTATCTCTTTGACTTCTTTGTAACCTTGCCCTGAGTTATCATCAGAGATAGTTTTTAACTGACGTGGATACTTAAACTTAACGCTTTTGGCGAAGAATTCGCCTTTGTCCTTGCGGAAATAAATCTTCAGAATGTCGTTATTCGCTTCCTGACGGAGGCTATAGCGATCAATATCTTCAGGATGTGTGATCCCCAAACTTTTCAAGTTATCGTACATAGCGCGTCACCTAGTCACCTAAATGAAATGGAAAGGCAAAAAAATAGTGGATTTATTATCCATTTCATCCTTGTTAAAAGTCAATTGGTTAGTGATCAGTAGAAAAATGAGACAATAAAGTAACAGGTTTTCTTAATCCAAGACTAAGCGGCTACATATTTATGTAGCCGTAAGCAATTGCATGAACTCATTTGTGAAGTGGGAAGTCGTGCTGTTAATCAATATTTCTCAGCAGTTCGTTAATACCAACTTTGCCACGGGTCTTGGCATCTACTTTTTTCACGATAACTGCACAGTACAGGCTGTAGCTGCCATCTTTTGACGGAAGGTTACCGGATACGACAACTGAACCTGCTGGCACACGGCCATAATGAATTTCACCGGTTTCACGATCATAGATTTTGGTGCTTTGACCAATATAAACCCCCATTGAGATCACGGAGCCTTCTTCCACGATGACGCCTTCTACGATCTCAGAACGGGCGCCGATAAAACAATTGTCTTCAATAATGGTTGGGTTAGCCTGCAAGGGTTCCAGAACACCCCCAATACCAACGCCGCCAGATAAGTGAACATTTTTACCGATTTGTGCACAGGAACCCACAGTAGCCCAAGTATCTACCATTGAACTTTCATCCACATAGGCTCCTAAGTTGACGTAAGATGGCATCAGTACGGTGTTACGGGCGATAAAAGCGCCTTGGCGCACTGCCGCCGGCGGCACTACACGGAACCCTTCTTTCTCGAAACGAGCCTGATCATAATCAGCAAATTTCATGGGTACTTTGTCGAAATAGCGGCTTTCAGAGCCTTCCATAACTTGATTGTCATTAATGCGGAAGGAAAGCAATACAGCCTTTTTCAACCATTGATGCGTTACCCATTCTCCATCAATCTTTTCAGCGACGCGAAGTTTGCCGCTGTCCAGCATTTGGATGACCTGATTAATGGTGTCGCGGGTGGCTCCATCAACGGTGGATGGTGTAATGTTTGCACGGTTTTCAAACGCATTTTCGATTGTAGCTTGTAATTGCTGCATAAGTACACGGTTCCTAATTTCTGTTAAGTCAAGAGTATTGCTATAGTTTATCCCGTGTGTTGAGGGCTTCTGTCAACCTTTCTGATAATTCATCCCTTATTTTTTTATGTAATGCATTTTGATCTTTATCTGCCAGTACAAAAAAATCTTCAACACGTTCCCCTATAGTGGTGATTCTAGCTCCATGCAAGGAAATGCCCAATTCAGTGAAAATATTGCCTACCCGAGCCAGTAATCCGGGTTGATCCAATGCAACCAATTCCATATAAGTGCGGCGGATATTTTTCGTCGGTAAAAAGCTGACTTTGGTCGGGACATTAAAATGGCGTAATTTAGTTGGTAGATTACGTGCTTTCGGCACCTTGGGATGAGGATCATTCACCACTTTCAGTAAAGCGCGGCGGATGGATTCGTGACGATCAAGCGCCAGTGGATGGCCGTTAGGCTCCAGTACCACAAATGTATCCATTGCCATTTCATCACGACTCGTAAAGATTTGGGCATCGTGGACGCTTAAGTTACGTTTGTCCAACTCCCCAACAACTGCGGCAAACAATGAAGGCCGGTCTTGGCACCAAATAAAAATCTCTGTACCGCCGTGGGAAAATGCAGTGCTGATCAACACCATCGGTTCTGAAGAAGTATGGTGGATTAAGTGGCTGGCATGCCATACCAATTGATCCGGAGTATGACGCAGGAAATAATCAGCATGGAAACGGCTCCATATGCTGTGCAATTGTTGTTCGTCGATATTGGCTTGTCGCAATAGAGCTAGTGATTGTGTGCGATTATTGCGCATACGTTCTCGTAAGTCAGGGGGATTTTGGAGACCTTGGCGCAATTGTGTTTTTGTGGCGAAAAAGAGTTCGCGTATCAGGCTTTGTTTCCAACTGTTCCATAGCTTAGTATTGGTGGCGCAAATATCTGCAACAGTTAGACAAACTAAATAGTTCAATCGGGTTTGGTTTTTGACTATTCTAGAAAATTGTTGAATAACATCAGGGTCTTGAATATCCCGTCGCTGGGCGGTGACTGACATTAATAAATGATCACGAACCAGCCATTCTATTAATTCTGCTTCGTGATTTGCCAGGCCATGTACTTTTGCGAACGTGAATGCATCTTTAGCACCAAGCTCAGAATGATCACCATTGCGGCCCTTGGCGATATCATGGAAAAACGCCGCCAACCGCAGCAGTTCCGGTTGCGGGAGACGGGGATAAAGCTCAACACACAAAGGATGGATCACGCGGTTATTTTCATTAGCGAAACTTTCCAGCTTTTGTAGTACCCGTATGGTGTGCTCGTCAACGGTATAAGCATGAAAAAGATCAAATTGCATCTGGCCGACGATATTGCTCCACATCGGCATATACGCTCCTAATACACTATGGTGGTGCATTGGGAGTAGCGCACCCCTGACTGCGTAGGGATGGCGCAGAATATCCATGAAAACTTTTCGTGCTTCGGGCAATTCACATAAAGGATTATGCAGATTTCTACGGGCATAGCGAAGCTGGCGCAATGTTCTGGAGTAGATCCCCTGAATTTCGTGATGTTCCGCCATGTGATAAAACATTTTCAAAATTGAGGTAGGATCACGACTAAACAGCGTTTCATCAATTAAATCGATGAGATTACCCCGTAATTGAAACTCTGTATTCAAGGGACGAGGTTTCTCATTAGGCTGCAATGCCAGAATCGCTTCATCAAATAGCTGCAACAGCATGCTATTGAGTTCACTGATACGACGGGTCATGCGATAGAAATCTTTCATCATCCGTTCGACGGGTTGATTACGCTCGCCTTCATAGCCGAGCAGTCGGGCAACACTGAACTGACTTTCAAACAGCAGCCGATTATCATAACGGGTAACGACCAGATGAAGGGCAAAACGGATGCGCCAGAGAAAATTCTGGCATTCGTTTAATTCGTTACGTTCTTCGCGGGTCAGGAAGCCAAAATCGACCATCTCATCCAAGGATGTCGCGCCAAAATGGCGGTGAGCAACCCAAAGTAAGGTGTGAATGTCGCGTAATCCACCGGGGCTGCTTTTGATATCAGGCTCCAGATTGTAGCTTGTACTGTGATAACGTTGATGACGTTCTTGCTGTTCAACGAGTTTAGCCGCGAAAAATTGAGCAGATGGCCAGAAATCATCACTGAAAATATATTTCTGCAAGCGTAGAAATAAGGGCAGATCCCCACAAATTAAGCGTGCTTCAATAAGGTTTGTGGCGATAGTGAGATCGGAAAGCCCTTTTTGCTTGCACTCTTCGAGTGTCCTGACACTATGACCTACTTCCAGACGGATATCCCAGAGCAGAGCGATGAACTTTCCGATTTGTACTGATTGTTCTTCAGTGAGCGGAGATTCATTTAGGATCAATAGATCAATATCAGATAGAGGATGTAATTCACGGCGACCATAGCCACCGACTGCAATCAGAGAAAGAGAGACTATTTGGTCAAATTCCCGTTCCTGCCATAAGCGCTTCAACAGTTGATCAATATAATCACTGCGAGCGTAAATCAGTGCATCCGGTGTGATTCCTGCCTTGAAGGCTTGCTCCAGCCATAGCTGAAATTCATCAATATGCTGTTTAAGGACAGGGTATTGAAGGTCATTGTGGGAAAATTCCACAGGAGAAAGGGGAGGAACGGGTGCTTGCGCTAAGGAGATATCGACTGGCATATGCAGAAACCTATTATGAGAAAGCTTATGGGGAAGCGAACCATAATGACCAGATTACTGAGAAAATCGTGAGATGAACAGGGATTATTGGTCATGAGAATGAAACAGAATGAAGCGTCAGCCCAGTGAGTTGACAGACGCTTCATTGATTAGAAATGATAAATTGCGTCAGTCAGCAATTATTCGTTGACTAATACTGCTGAAATATACGGCTCTTCTTCTTTGCGCCATGTCATGATTTCACAACCATTGTCGGTTACAACAATAGTGTGTTCATACTGCGCAGACCAACCGCGATCTTTGGTTTTGACTGTCCAGCCGTCTTTCATGGTACGGATGCGGAAATCACCTGCATTAACCATGGGTTCAATAGTGAATGCCATTCCTTTTTGCAGAACAACACCGCCATCATCCGCATCATAATGCAAAACATGTGGCTCTTCGTGGAAGACCCTGCCGATACCGTGACCGCAATATTCGCGAACAACAGAATAATCCTGAGCTTCCACAAACTGCTGAATTGCTTTGCCAAGGGTACGCAAGCGAATGCCCGGCTTAACCACTTTCAGGGCAAGATACAGGCTCTCTTGTGTCACGCGGCAAAGACGCTCACCTTGGATAGTTGGCTTACCGACGATGAACATTTTGGATGTATCACCGTGGAACTCATCTTTGATGACAGTAACGTCAATATTGACGATATCACCGTCTTTCAGCACCTTGTCATCACTCGGAATACCGTGACAAATTACGTCATTGACTGAGATGCACACAGATTTAGGGAAACCGTGGTAACCCAGACAAGCAGAAATGGCCTGTTGTTTCTCGGTGATGTGCTTGTGACAGATGCGATCCAGTTCACCTGTGGTGACACCCGCCTTGACGTAAGGCTCAATCATTTCCAGAACTTCGGCTGCCAGACGTCCGGCAACACGCATTTTCTGAATGTCTTCTTCTGTTTTGATAGAAATAGCCATGAAATGGGTCCATTTAAGTCGGAAAATGACCGACTATTTGATATTAACTAAGGAAAATTGTTGTCGGTAATGGTACCAGCCCACCGAATGTCTGCCAATAACCGTTGGTTGACAGACTATCAGAAAGCTGTAACAAATGTTGGAGTATAGTGGTGGTTTGTGGTATAAAGCGCGCCGGTATTCTGTGTAATTGTTTCTGCCTTAATGCAATGCGCAGGGATACTAAATAAACTCATTATGTGTAAATAACACACACGGGTCGGCACATACACCGGGGTGCTCTCATGCGGCTAATCATATGGGTAGCTTGCAGCTAAAGAGTCGGTGTCATGGGATCTGTGGAGGCATAACCCCAATTAACTTTATAGAGGTCTAAAATGGCAACTGTTTCCATGCGCGATATGCTGCAAGCGGGCGTTCACTTCGGTCACCAGACTCGTTACTGGAACCCAAAAATGAAACCTTTCATCTTTGGTGCTCGTAACAAAGTTCATATCATCAACCTGGAAAAAACTGTTCCAATGTTCAACGGTGCACTGGCAGAGCTGAACAAAATTGCTTCCCGTAAAGGTAAGATCCTGTTTGTTGGTACTAAGCGTGCTGCTAGCGAAGCAGTAAAAGAATCAGCACTGAGCTGTGACCAATACTTCGTTAATCACCGTTGGTTAGGTGGTATGCTGACTAACTGGAAAACTGTTCGTCAGTCAATCAAGCGTCTGAAAGATCTGGAAGTGCAGTCTCAGGATGGTACTTTTGACAAGCTGACCAAAAAAGAAGCGCTGATGCGTACTCGTGAGCTTGGTAAACTGGAAAACAGCCTGGGCGGTATCAAAGACATGGGCGGCCTGCCTGATGCTCTGTTTGTTATCGATGCTGAACACGAACATATTGCTATCAAAGAAGCAAATAACTTGGGTATTCCAGTATTCGCTATCGTTGATACTAACTCTGATCCAGATGGCGTTGATTTCATCATCCCTGGTAACGACGACGCAATCCGTGCAGTAAAACTGTACCTGACCGCTGCAGCTACCGCTGTTCGTGAAGGTCGTTCTCAAGATCTGGCTGTTCAGGCGGAAGAAGGTCTCGTAGACGCTGAATAATAAGGTATGCTCATTTTGAGCCCTTATTGACCAGGTATTGAAATATATTGGTTAGGGGGCCTATTACGGCCCCCTTTACATATCTGATATAGAACTATTATCTGATATAGAACTTTCCACGCGGAATATTATCTTCCCGCGAGACACATCGAGGAATAAAACAAATGGCTGACATTACCGCTGCTCTGGTAAAAGAACTGCGTGAGCGTACTGGCGCAGGCATGATGGAATGTAAAAAAGCACTGGTTGAAGCAAATGGTGATATCGAGCTTGCTATCGATAACATGCGTAAATCAGGTCAGGCAAAAGCTGCTAAGAAAGCAGGCCGTGTTGCCGCTGAAGGTGTTATCCTGGTTGAAGTTGCGGCTGATGCTACATTCGCGGGTATTGTTGAACTGAACTGTGAAACTGACTTCGTTGCTAAAGATGCAGGCTTCCTGGCGTTCGGTAAAGAAGTGATCGCAGCAGTAATGGCTGACAAAAACGCTGATATCGATGCTCTGAAAGCTAAGTTCGAAGAACAGCGTACTGAACTGGTTGCGAAAATCGGTGAAAACATCAACATCCGTCGTGTTGAAATCCTGGAAGGTGAAGCTGTAGGTTCTTACCTGCACGGTGCTCGCATCGGTGTTCTGGTTTCGGCTGAAGGCGCAAGCGAAGAATTGATCAAACACGTTGCAATGCACGTTGCTGCAAGCAAGCCAGAATACGTGAACCCAACTGACGTTCCTGCTGACGTGGTTGAGCGTGAGCATCAGATCCAGATGGAAATCGCAATGCAGTCTGGTAAGCCTCGCGAAATCGCAGAGAAAATGGTTTCTGGCCGTATGAACAAATTCACCGGCGAAATCTCTCTGACTGGCCAGAATTTCGTAATGGATCCAAGCAAATCTGTTGGCGATCTGCTGAAAGAGAACAATGCTAAAGTGATCAACTTCATCCGCTTCGAAGTTGGTGAAGGCATCGAGAAAGTTGAAGCTGATTTCGCAGCAGAAGTTGCTGCAATGAGCAAACAGTCTTAATTTTCTTAAACGGAGCCGCCGATTGGCGGTTCTGTTTTATCTCATGATGAGTTTTTACATCTGGGCTGCGTAGCGTGGATGTGTAGTAATTGAATAAATCCCCAATATCCTTATCTGCTTAGGACTGAACACCATGGCAACCAATGCAAAACCCGTATATCAGAGAATCCTTCTTAAGCTCAGTGGAGAAGCCCTGCAAGGCGCAGAAGGTTTTGGTATCGACGCCAGCGTCTTAGACCGCATGGCTCAGGAAATTAAAGAACTGGTTGAGCTGGGTATTCAGGTCGGCGTCGTTATTGGAGGAGGTAACCTGTTTCGTGGTGCTGGTTTGGCTGAAGCAGGAATGAACCGTGTAGTAGGCGATCACATGGGCATGTTAGCGACTGTGATGAACGGTCTGGCGATGCGTGATGCTTTACACCGCGCCTATGTGAACGTTCGTTTGATGTCAGCCATCCCACTGAATGGGGTGTGTGACAATTACAGCTGGGCTGAGGCTATCAGCTTACTGCGTCACGGTCGTGTTGTTATTTTCTCTGCGGGTACTGGTAACCCGTTCTTTACAACAGATTCTGCTGCATGTCTGCGTGGCATTGAAATTGAAGCAGATGTTGTGTTAAAAGCGACTAAAGTTGATGGCGTCTATTCTGCTGATCCTACGAAAGCTCCTGAAGCCGTTCTCTACGATAAACTCACTTATCAGGACGTATTGGAACGTGAATTAAAAGTGATGGATCTCGCTGCGTTTACGTTGGCCCGTGATCATAATCTGCCTATTCGTGTTTTTAATATGAATAAACCAGGCGCACTCCGTCGTGTTGTGATGGGTGAAAATGAAGGCACGCTGATTTCTCACGACTGATTTTTCATAATTCGTGCTCAGAGAGACATTGGTGAAATTTGACGGTATGATCAGCGTCCTGATGCGCCAAATTTAATGACACAGGGCCACCTAGTTATCAGCTTGATTAGTGTATTTGCTAGTTACGCATATATGGCCTAAAAAAATAACCATCTCCCAAGGGTTTGTAACGTGATTAATGAAATTAAAAAAGACGCACAAGACCGCATGGAAAAAAGCGTCGAAGCACTGAAAAACCAAATCAGCAAGGTTCGTACTGGCCGTGCTTCTCCTAGCCTGTTGGATGGCATCAGCGTTGAATATTATGGCGCTGCGACTCCACTGCGTCAGATTGCAAACGTCGTTGCAGAAGATGTCCGTACTTTAGCAATTACGGTATTTGACCGCTCCATGACTCCGGCAATTGAGAAAGCGATTATGGCTTCTGATCTGGGTCTGAATCCATCTTCTGCTGGAACCATTATCCGCGTTCCATTGCCTGCACTGACAGAAGAACGCCGTAAAGATCTTATCAAGGTTGTTCGTGGTGAAGCGGAGCAGGGTCGTGTATCTATCCGTAACATTCGCCGTGATGCTAACGATAAGGTTAAGGCACTGCTGAAAGAAAAAGAAATCAGTGAAGACGAAGAACGTCGTTCACAGGATGAAATCCAAAAATTGACCGACAGCTTTATTAAAAAGATTGATGAAGCGTTGGCAAATAAAGAAACTGAGTTAATGGATTTCTAAGCTCTATTTCTTAAATACAGCGCCGTATCCCTGCGGCGTTGTTCTTATTCTTGATATACACTTCGTATCACATTTCTTTCTCAAACGATGGACATAGCGATCTGTACAGCTCAAACTAATGCGATATTTATATCAGTAGCATATTCAGAGTATTAAAATGAAACGGTTAACTATTCTTGGCTCAACGGGTTCGATTGGGAAAAGTACGCTTTCTGTTGTCCGAAATAATCCAGAGAAATTCAGTGTTGTCGCACTCATTGCTGGGAAAAATATTGAAGTTATGGCACAGCAGTGCCTGGAGTTTCGCCCGCTATACGCAGCGATGGCGGATGAGCAATCTGCGAATGCGTTACGTCAATTACTGCAAGAACGAGGAAACCAAACCGAAGTTTTATTCGGCAAAGAGGCTATTTGTGATTTAGCGGCACTGGAAGACGTCGATCAAGTCATGTCTGCCATTGTTGGTGTAGCAGGGCTATTACCAACACTGGCGGCTATTCGTCGGGGTAAGCAAGTTCTGTTGGCGAATAAAGAATCGCTGATTACCAGTGGACGCCTGTTTATGGATGCAGTTGCTCAATACAAAGCGCAACTGTTACCTATTGATAGTGAACATAATGCTATTTTTCAAAGTTTGCCTGCCGAGGTTCAACATAATCTTGGCAATATAAATTTGAAGGATCATGGTATTTCCAACATTATACTGACAGGTTCGGGTGGCCCATTCCGTAAAACATCTCTGGATAAGCTGCCTGATGTTACACCGGATGAAGCGTGTGCACACCCAATCTGGTCAATGGGACGTAAAATTTCAGTTGATTCAGCGACCATGATGAATAAAGGGCTGGAGTACATTGAAGCACGTTACTTGTTCAATGCGTCCGCTGATGAAATGGAAGTATTATTGCATCCTCAATCAGTCATCCATTCTATGGTCCGTTATCAAGATGGCAGTATTATTGCTCAGTTGGGAACACAGGACATGTGTACTCCCATAGCTTATGCGATGGCTTACCCCAACCGTATTCAATCTGGCGCGAAACCACTGGACTTTACCGAGCTGAGCATGCTCACCTTTGAAACACTGGATTATCAGCGTTACCCTTGCCTGAAGTTGGCTATTGAGGCTTGTCATGAAGGGCAGGCAGCAACAACTGTTTTGAATGCAGCGAATGAAGAGACCGTTGATGTTTTTTTGAAAGATGGAATCCGTTTCACAGATATTGCGAGAATTAATCGGTTAGTGGTAGAAAAATTAAATTTATCTGAACCTCAAAGTATAGAAGAGGTCTTAGAAATCGATAAAATAGCCAGAATTGCGGCGAGAAAAACCATCAGAATTTTTGCTAAGTAGCGAATTATTGTTAATAAGTATATGTTTGTTTGCGTTTTGGCAAATGATATAGTTCGCGGGTAAATTATAGTTGTTATAATCGCCAATTCAATTACTTTGCACCCGTGTTCTGATAGTAAAACCAGAGTAGAGGCTTTCATTCAGGCCGTGCGAGAAATAGCCGTGGTAGCCGTGATAATAATTAACACGTGACACGGCTTTTTCATGTTTGGAAGCGATTGAATTTATTGCAAGTCCAGCCTAGTTATTTAAGGATTATTTTGAGTGATATCTCCCAGTGATAGTGACTCATTACCAACGGTACCCAGACATGTTGCCATCATTATGGATGGTAATGGTCGCTGGGCAAAAAAGCGTGGTAAATTAAGAATTTTTGGTCACCGTGCAGGAATTAAAGCTGTGCGGAGTGCTGTAAGTTTTTCAGTTAAACATAATATTGAATCACTGACGTTATATGCTTTCAGTAGTGAAAACTGGAATCGCCCACAGCAAGAAGTCAGCTCATTAATGGAATTGTTTGTTTTTGCTCTTGATAATGAAGTAAAGAGTCTGCATAAGCACAATGTGAAATTGTCTGTCATTGGTGATATCAGTCGTTTTAGCTCACGGTTGCAGGAACGTATTCGCCGTTCAGTTGAATTGACCACGGGCAATACCGGATTGCAGCTTAATATTGCAGCTAATTATGGCGGACGTTGGGATTTACTTCAGGGTATTAAGCAAATTGCTGACAAAGTTAAGGCAAATGAACTGGCACCTGAAGAGATTACTGAGGCTACAATTGGCAGTTTCATCAATTTAAATCAGCAGCCTGAAGTTGATCTTGTAATCAGAACGGGAGGCGAGCACCGTATCAGTAATTTCCTGATATGGCAGATCGCTTATGCAGAATTGTATTTTACCGATATACTTTGGCCTGATTTTGATGAAATTGCTTTTGAAGGTGCTATTAATGCCTTTTCCAAACGAGAACGCCGATTCGGCGGAACAATACCAGACGATGCCGAAGTGGGATCATAGGAGGAGAACTTGCTGAAGTACCGTCTTTTAACTACGTTGATATTAATTCCGCTTGTTATAGCAGCACTGTTTTTCCTGCCCCCATCGGGATTTGGGCTGGTTATCATTACTGTTTCTGCACTGGCCGCATGGGAATGGGGGCAATTTGCAGGTCTCTTTACTCAAGCTAAACGCATTACATTGGCAGTGTTATTTGCTGTAGGTTTATTGGCTTTGCAGTATTCTTTGTCGGATTTTTATCATCTTACTGAAAAACCTCAAATTATATATCTATTGTGGGCAGGGATGATTTGGTGGGTAGTCGCTATTTTATTAGTGGTTACTTATCCAGCCTCTGCTTCTATCTGGAAATCATCGGTTATATTGCGCCTGCTGTTTGGTGTTCTGACCATCGTGCCCTTTTATTGTGGGATGATGGTATTGCGTACCCAGGGTTATGAAAGCAATACCTACGATGGCGCATGGTGGTTGCTGTATGTGATGCTGTTGGTGTGGGCTGCCGACTCAGGAGCCTATATTTTCGGCCGAACCATGGGTAAGCACAAAATGGCACCGAGGGTTTCGCCAGGTAAAACGCTTGAAGGACTCGTTGGGGGATTACTGACCGCAGCACTGATTTCGTGGCTGTTCGGTAAGTTTGCACCTGTACCCACAATGCAGGAACACTTGCTGTTGATTTCCACGGTTGTGGTTATTGCCTCGGTCTTTGGTGATTTAACTGAGAGTATGTTTAAGCGGGAATCAGGGATCAAAGACAGTAGTCAATTGATTCCGGGGCATGGTGGCGTTCTGGACAGGGTAGATAGCTTAACGGCGGCAATTCCTGTGTTCGCAGGGTTGGTAATGTTGATTTCTTCTGGATTTACTCTTTAAAGGTAAATAATGGATATTCTCTGGAATCTGGCTGCATTTATTGTTGCATTGGGCGTTCTTGTCACTGTACATGAGTTTGGTCATTTTTGGGTTGCCAGGCGGTGTGGTATTTATGTTGAACGCTTTTCCATTGGTTTTGGTAAAGCGCTTTGGCACTGTACAGATAAACAGGGAACAGAATACGTCATTGCCCTTATCCCTCTTGGTGGATATGTCAAAATGCTCGATGAACGGGTAGAAGAAGTTTCTCCTGAGCGTCGCCATATGGCTTTCAACAATAAAACTATTGGCCAGCGTGCAGCAGTAATCAGCGCTGGGCCAATTGCAAACTTCATTCTGGCTGTTATAGCTTATTGGCTGGTTTTTGTCATTGGCGTGCCGTCTGTGCGCCCGGTAGTGTTAGATGTTAAACCAGATTCCATTGCCGCTCAGGCAAATATTTTGCCTGGAATGGAACTAAAAGCTGTTGATGGTATCGAAACTTCTGATTGGAATGCGGTACGTCTTGTTATGGTAAGTAAAGTGGGTGAAGCATCTGTATCCGTAGATGTCACTCCTTTGGATACCAGTGAAAGCATCCAAAAGACATTGGATTTACGCGACTGGGCATTCGATGCGTCTAAGCAGGATGTTCTATTGTCTTTGGGGATGATGCCTGTTGTTCCTCGGATTAGTGCGCAAGTAGAAAAAGTTTATCCTGCTTCACCCGCTGAAAAAGCGGGTTTACAAAGTGGGGACAGGATCGTTAAAGTCAACGGTCAAGATGTAGATGTCTGGCACACTTTTTCATCTTTTGTCAGGAAGAATCCCAATATTCCTCTAAAATTGGACGTTGCGAGGGCGGGAGAAATAATTCCCCTGTCTCTGATTCCTGAAGTCAAAAAGTTGTCCAATGACCGTGAAGAAGGTTTTGCCGGCGTTGAACTTAAATTTATTCCACTGTCGGATGAATATAAGATTATTCAGCAATACGGGCCTTTCTCTGCCATTTACGAGGCAGGAAACAAAACTTGGCAATTAATGAAACTGACCGTCAATATGATCGGCAAATTAATTGTGGGGGATGTGAAGCTCGATAACTTGAGCGGCCCGATTTCTATAGCCAAAGGTGCTGGAGTATCAGCTGATTTTGGCTTGGTGTATTATTTAATGTTTTTGGCGCTGATTAGCGTCAATCTTGGGATCATTAATTTGTTCCCATTACCTGTACTAGATGGTGGACACTTGCTTTTCCTTGCTATCGAGAAGATTAAGGGAGGGCCAGTCTCCGAGCGTGTACAAGACTTCAGTTATCGCATTGGTGCTATATTGCTGGTGTTATTAATGGGGCTTGCACTTTTCAATGATTTCTCCCGCTTTTAAAGTGGGGGACCGGTTAGGAAAACGCATAACAACGATGGCGATGAAAAAGTTGCTCATAGCGTCGCTGCTGTTCGGCAGCGCCACTGCATACGGTTCAGACGGATTCGTGGTTCAGGACATTCATTTCGAGGGGCTTCAACGTGTCACCGTTGGTGCAGCATTACTGAATATGCCAATTCGCATAGGTGACTCAGTCAGCGATGAAGATGTTAGTCGCACGATCCACGCACTATTTGCGACTGGAAATTTCGAAGATGTTCGTGTCCTGCGTGATGGCAATTCACTTGTTGTCCAGGTAAAAGAACGGCCAACCATCGCCAGCATCACTTTCTCCGGTAACAAATCGGTGAAAGATGACATGCTCAAGCAGAACCTTGAAGCCTCTCGTGTTCGTGTTGGTGAAGCCCTTGACCGCACCATGCTGTCGAATATTGAAAAAGGGCTGGAAGATTTTTACTACAGCGTTGGTAAATACAACGCGACAGTGAAAGCTGTTGTGACTCCACTACCTCGCAACCGTGTTGACTTAAGGCTTGTTTTTTCAGAAGGGGTTTCTGCCAAGATCCAGCAAATTAATATTGTTGGCAATAAAGCCTTTCCTACCAATGGGCTACTTAATCATTTCCAACTCAGGGACGACGTTCCTTGGTGGAACATGACGGCTGACCAGAAATACCAGAAACAAAAATTGGCAGGTGATCTTGAAACCCTGCGCAGTTTCTATTTTGATCGAGGCTATGCCCGTTTCAATATAGATTCGACTCAAGTCAATCTGACACCGGACAAAAAAGGCATCTATATCACCGTTAATATCACCGAAGGCGATCAATATAAAATTGCAGGTGTTGATTTGAACGGTAACTTGGCAGGCTATCAGTCACAAATAGAAGAACTGACCAAAATTGAGCCGGGTTCACTCTATAACGGTGCTGAAGTGACAAGGATGGAAGCCGCCATCAAAAATCTGCTCGGTCGTTATGGTTATGCTTATCCCCGAGTGATGACACAACCTGAAATTGATGATGCCGATAGAATGGTTAAGCTGCATGTAAATGTTGATGCAGGCAACCGTTTCTATGTGCGTAAAATTCGTTTTTCAGGAAACGATGTCAGCAAGGATATGGTACTACGCCGTGAAATGCGCCAGATGGAAGGGGCGTGGCTGGGTAGTGATCTGGTTGAACAGGGTAAAGAACGTTTAAATCGGCTCGGTTATTTTGAATCTGTTGATGTGGATACCGAACGTGTCTCGGGTAGCCCAGACCAAGTTGATGTGGTCTATAAAGTTAAAGAGCGCAATACCGGCTCTATGAACTTTAGCGTTGGTTTTGGTACAGAAAGTGGCATGAGTTTCCAGATTGGTGTCCAGCAGGACAACTGGTTGGGGACTGGTAATTCCGTGGCTATCAGTGCTACTAAGAATGACTATTCAAAGTCGGCTGATTTATCCTTAACCAACCCTTACTTTACTGTTAATGGTGTAAGTCTGGGTGGTCGGATGTTCTATAATGATTTCCGCGCCAATGATGCTGATCTTTCAAACTATACCAACAAAGGATATGGTGCTGAGGGATTGTTTGGTTTCCCATTGAATGAAAATAATGCCTTGAATTTGAGACTGGGCTATACGCATAACTCCCTGTCTAACATGCGTCCACAGGCTGCAATGTGGCGTTATTTATATAAAATGGGCAAAAATCCGGGACTTGATGATAAAGCCAAATTTGATTCCAACGATTTCACGATGACAGTGGGATGGAATTACAACAATCTCGATCGTGGTTTCTTCCCGACTTCTGGCTTAAGATCATCGCTGGATACGAAAGTGACAATTCCTGGTTCAAATAACCAATTCTATAAAGTCACCTGGAACTCTGCAGGTTACTATCCTCTGGATAACGATCGTTCATGGGTGCTGGCGGGGCGTACTCGTCTGGGCTATGGTGGTGGGTTAGGTGGCAAAGAAATGCCATTCTATGAAAACTTCTACGCTGGTGGTTCCAGCAGCGTTCGTGGCTTCCGTTCGAATAATATCGGGCCAAAAGCCATTTACCTGGAAAAAAAGGAAGATGGTGAAATTGGGCCTGTTAAAAACAGCCCATCTCGTGATGCCGTGGGCGGGAACGCGGTAGCGGTTGCCAGTTTTGAACTGATTACACCAACTCCGTTCCTTGATGCGAAATATTCTAATTCCGTTCGGACTTCTGTGTTTGTAGATGCGGGAACGGTATGGGATACCAATTGGACTAAGACTTACGCTGGGATGCCTGACTACAGCAAGCCAAATAATATCCGTGTTTCTGCCGGTATTGCTCTGCAATGGTTGTCACCGTTAGGGCCATTGAGCTTCTCTTATGCGAAGCCAATCAAGGAGTATGCGGGTGATAGATCGGAGCAATTCCAGTTTAATATTGGCGGAACGTGGTAATTATTAACCGTTCTTGGTAAAAAAAGCGTCCTATTATTTATCATTAGGTAGGGCGATATTAAGTCTTCTAATCTGTAAAAATAGCGTGGGTCAAAGGAGTTTATAGTGAAAAAAGTATTGTGTGCAGCAAGCCTAGGTATGGCATTAGCGTTCTCTGCGGGTGCTCAGGCGGCAGATAAAATTGCTTTAGTGAACGTTGCTGAAGTTTTCCAACAGTTACCAGCTCGTGAAGCAGTGGCAAAACAGTTGGATAACGAATTTAAAGGCCGTGCATCTGAATTGCAGCGCATGGAATCTGATTTGCAAACCAAGATTCAGAAATTGCAGCGCGATGGTTCAACTATGAAAGCCAGCGAGCGCGAAAAATCAGAAAAAGAAATTGTAGCAAAACGTGATGAATTTGCTCAGAAAGCACAGGCTTTTGAGAACGATAATCGTCGTCGTCAGATGGAAGAACGCAATAAAATCCTGAACCGCATTCAGGATGCTGTTAAAGTGGTTGCAGGTAAAGAAGGTTACGATCTTGTTCTTGATGCGAATGCCGCTGTGTATTCTGCATCTGGTAAAGATATCACCGCAGAAGTATTGAAGCAGGTTAAATAAGTAAATGTTTTCAATTCGATTGGCTGACCTTGCTCAGCAGTTGAATGCGCAGTTGCAAGGTGATGGCGATATTGTCATCACCGGCATTGCGCCAATGCATTCAGCAAATAGTGAGCAAATTACATTTTTATCCGATAGTCGTTATAATGACAGACTCGCTGAGTGTCAGGCTGCGGCTATTGTATTGCGTGAAGCAGACCTTCCTCACTGTAAGGTTGCAGCGTTGATTGTTGATAATCCTTATATTGCGTATGCACACATGGCGCAAATCATGGATACAACACCACAACCCGCACAAGATATCCATTTATCAGCAGTCATTTCTCCCGATGTGGTTCTGGGCAAGAATGTGGCGATTGGCGCAAATGCTGTTATCGAATCTGGTGTTATTCTTGGTGATAATGTCATCATTGGTGCCGGTTGCTTTATTGGCAAAAATGCACGGATTGGTGCAAATACTCGTCTTTGGGCCAACATATCGGTATACCATAACGTTGAAATCGGTAAATCGTGCTTAATCCAATCAGGAAGTGTTATAGGTTCTGATGGTTTTGGATATGCTAATGATCGCGGAAATTGGGTTAAAATCCCACAGTTGGGTACTGTAATCATCGGGGATCGAGTTGAAATAGGTGCTTGCACAACCATTGACCGTGGCGCGTTGGATAACACAGTTATTGGTAATGGTGTTATCATAGACAACCAATGCCAGATTGCCCATAACGTAACGATTGGTGATCATACAGCAATAGCGGGTGGTGTGATTATGGCGGGTAGCCTGAAAGTTGGTCGTTATTGTATGATCGGCGGGGCGAGTGTCATTAATGGGCACATGGAAATCTGTGATAAAGTGACCGTGACTGGTATGACCATGGTGGTGCGTTCAATTACGGAACCCGGTATATACTCTTCAGGTATCCCATCACAACCGAACAAAATCTGGCGTAAGACTGCGGCTTTAGTCAAGAATATCAATGAAATGAATAAGCGATTGAAGTCACTGGAACGTCAATTGGGAAGTGAGGATAAGTAATTTCACTAACAATTTTGCTTAAGCGTTTTTGGTTGTGTTTTTAATTTTTGCGGCCTGCCTGATAACTCTGAATTCGGAGTTAACGCAGGCCGTGTCGTTAATACTATGATTCTTATATAGACAGGAAGAGTATTTAGATGAGTAATAATCATACTCTACAAATTGAAGAAATTTTGAATTTACTTCCTCACCGCTACCCATTTTTATTGGTAGACCGTGTTCTGGATTTTGAAGAAGGTAAATTTTTGCGCGCAGTTAAGAATGTAACATTTAATGAACCGTTCTTTCAGGGGCATTTTCCAGGTAAGCCGATTTTCCCGGGTGTACTTATCCTTGAAGCAATGGCTCAGGCTACTGGTATTCTGGCATTTAAAAGCGTTGGGTCACTAGAGCCGGGTGAATTGTATTATTTTGCAGCAATCGATGGGGCTCGCTTTAAACGTCCAGTATTACCTGGTGATCAAATGATTATGGAAGTTGAATTTATTAAAGAACGTCGAGGAGTTGCACGTTTCAGGGGTGTGGCTAAAGTCGATGGAGAATTAGCTTGTGAAGCTGAAATGATGTGTGCTCGCCGTCGTGAGGCTTAATTCATGATTGATCAGACCGCAGTTATCCATCCTTCTTCTATTGTTGAAGAAGGTGCAGTTATTGGTGCCAATGTGAACATTGGCCCATTTTGCTATATCGGTTCTCAAGTTGAAATTGGTGAGGGGACTGAACTGAAATCCCATGTTGTGGTTAATGGCATCACCAAAATTGGCCGCGATAACCAGATCTACCAGTTTGCTTCCATCGGTGAAGTCAATCAGGATCTCAAATATCAGGGTGAACCGACCCGTGTTGAAATTGGTGATCGTAACCGCATCCGTGAAAGTGTTTCTATCCATCGTGGTACAGTTCAGGGTGGTGGTTTGACCAAAATTGGCAGTGACAATTTGTTGATGATCAATGTTCATATTGCGCATGACTGTATTGTCGGTGATCGTTGTATCATTGCGAATAATGGCACATTGGGTGGGCATGTGGTTCTGGGTGATTATGTCATTATCGGTGGCATGACAGCTGTCCATCAATTCTGCCAGATTGGTTCCCATGTTATGATCGGCGGTTGTTCTGGTGTTGCTCAAGATGTGCCACCATATGTCATTGCACAGGGAAATCACGCCACTCCTTTTGGTTTGAACATTGAAGGCTTGAAGCGCCGTGGATTTAATAAAGAGTCTCTGCACGCAATCCGCAATGCTTATAAAATGCTTTATCGCAGTGGCAAATCATTAGAAGAAGCCAGAAAAGAGATCGATATCTTGGCGGAAGATAACTTGCATGTGAAATTATTCAGTGATTTTCTGGTGAATTCCGCAAAATCCAGCCGTGGCATTATTCGTTAAGTAGATGAAGGATGCTCCTTTGGCTACCATTTCTTCTATTAACAATCAGCGTCCGCTTACAATTGGTTTGATTGCTGGAGAAACATCCGGCGATATTCTTGGGGCAGGGCTGATTCGCGCATTAAAAGCAAAAATTCCGGATGCCCGTTTTGTGGGTGTCGCCGGTCCTCTTATGCAGGCGGAAGGTTGTGAAGCCTGGTATGAGATGGAAGAGCTGGCTGTTATGGGAATTGTTGAAGTACTTGGGCGCTTGCCCCGTCTGTTGAAAATACGCAAAGATTTAACAGCACGCTTTACCGAGTTGAAGCCGGATGTATTTATTGGCATTGATGCGCCTGATTTTAACATTACTTTAGAAGGTCGGCTTAAACGCCAAGGGATCAAAACGATCCATTATGTCAGTCCATCGGTATGGGCGTGGCGTCAGAAACGGGTATTTAAAATCGGTCGGGCTACAGATTTGGTATTAGCATTTTTGCCATTTGAAAAAGCATTTTACGATCAGTTTAACGTACCATGTCGGTTCATTGGCCATACTATGGCAGATGCGATGCCTCTGCGGACGGATAAAGCAGCCGCCAGAGAGGTTCTGGGAGTGCCGTTGGATAGTCATTGTCTGGCGATACTGCCCGGTAGCCGTCATGCTGAAGTAGAGATGCTGAGTGCTGATTTCTTAAAAACAGCACAATTATTGCGAGATGAATTACCAGACCTGCACGTATTGGTTCCTCTGGTAAATGCTAAACGACATGAACAGTTTCAGAAAATCAAAGATGAAATTGCGCCGAATTTACCCATTCACTTACTGGATGGTAAAGCCCGTGAGGCTATGATTGCCAGTGATGCTACTTTATTGGCATCCGGTACAGCAGCATTGGAGTGCATGTTAGCCAAAAGCCCAATGGTGGTGGGCTATAGAATGAAACCTTTTACATTCTGGCTGGCAAAACGTTTAGTGAAAACACCGTATGTTTCTCTACCTAACTTGCTGGCAGGGAAAGAATTAGTCAAAGAGTTATTACAGGATGAATGTGAACCCCAGGCATTGTCGGAGGCATTGTTACCTCTTCTGCAAGGTGGCAATGATGTGGAGGCGTTGAAAAAAACGTTTATGCATTTGCATGAAAGCATTCGCTGTGATGCCGATGAACAGGCTGCTCAAGCCGTTCTGGAATTAGCGAGAAGATAATGAATTTTGTCTATCCTCAGGCGAATTTGATTGCCGGTGTTGATGAAGTCGGGCGTGGCCCATTAGTAGGAGCCGTCGTTACGGCGGCGGTAATTCTTGATCCTGCTAAACCAATCACAGGCTTGATGGATTCGAAAAAACTCACGGAGAAACGCCGTGAAGCGTTGTACTTGGAAATTAAAGAAAAAGCACTGTGTTGGAGTCTTGGTCGGGCAGAGCCGGAAGAAATCGATCATCTCAATATTCTTCACGCTACGATGCTTGCCATGCAGCGGGCAGTGGCTGGTTTAGTCATCACGCCTGATTATGTGTTGATTGATGGCAACCGTTGTCCGGCATTAGCGATGCCAACGCAAGCGGTGGTTAAAGGTGATAGTCTGGTTGCCGAAATAAGTGCAGCTTCCATCCTTGCCAAAGTCACGCGTGACAGAGAAATGACAGAACTGGATAAACAGTTCCCTGATTACGGTTTTGCGAAACATAAAGGTTATCCGACAGCCTTACATCTCGAAAAGCTAGCTTTGCTTGGCGCCACGGAACATTACCGTAAAAGTTTTGCGCCGGTTAAACGAGCGTTAGGTCTTGGATAAAAATCTGGGCAGACTATGACAGAACCACGTTTTGTGCACTTACGTGTTCACAGCGACTATTCAATGATTGATGGCTTGGCTAAAACTGGTCCACTGGTGAAAAAGGTTGCCAGATTGGGTATGCCAGCTTTTGCGATTACAGATTTTACCAACCTGTGCGGGTTGGTGAAATTTTATGGCAGTGCCCACGGCGCTGGCATCAAGCCGATTGTTGGGGCTGATTTTTATGTGGAAAGCGATTTGTTGGGGGATGAGTATGCCCATCTGACGGTTCTTGCACGTAATAATGAAGGTTATCAAAATCTGGCCTTGTTGATCTCAGAGGCCTACCAAAAAGGCTATGGTGCAGTCGGGCCGACCATCAAACGGGAATGGCTGGAGAAATACAAAGTTGGCTTAATCCTGTTATCCGGTGGGCGCATGGGGGATGTAGGGAAATTCCTGCTGCGTGGTAATCGTGCGATGGTGGAGCAGTGCCTCAATTTTTACCAAGAACATTTCCCGGATAGCTATTACCTTGAACTAATCCGTACGGGTCGTCAGGATGAAGAAAACTATCTTCATGCGGCGGTGGAGCTAGCGGCAGAAAAAAACCTGCCCGTTGTGGCAACTAATGATGTCTGTTTTCTGGAAAGCGAAGACTTTGACGCGCATGAGATTAGAGTTGCCATCCATGACGGTTATACACTGGTTGATCCGAAACGTCCTAAAAATTACAGTTCTCAGCAATATCTGCGCAGTGAACAGGAGATGTGTGAGCTTTTCTCCGATATTCCTGAAGCACTGCAAAATAGCGTAGAAATTGCTAAACGCTGTAATATCACGATCCGTCTCGGTGAATATTTTCTTCCGCAGTTTCCAACGGGAGATATGAGCACGGAAGATTTTCTGGTTGAAAAATCCCAACAAGGTTTGGAAGAACGTCTGCAATTTCTTTATCCCGATCCGGAAATTCGGGCGCAAAAGCGATCGGAATATGATGATCGTCTGGATATTGAGCTGAAAGTTATCAATCAGATGGGGTTCCCCGGTTACTTCCTGATCGTGATGGAGTTTATTAAATGGTCGAAAGATAA
The DNA here is from genome assembly GCF_963897815.1 of Xenorhabdus sp. Sc-CR9. Classification (NCBI taxonomy): domain Bacteria; kingdom Pseudomonadati; phylum Pseudomonadota; class Gammaproteobacteria; order Enterobacterales; family Morganellaceae; genus Xenorhabdus; species Xenorhabdus sp. Sc-CR9. The sequence continues at coordinate 14,411 of NZ_CAWQTY010000244.1, read as the reverse complement.
CGGTGTTCCCGTAGGACCAGGACGTGGCTCAGGTGCAGGCTCCTTAGTTGCTTACGCTTTAAAAATCACTGATCTCGATCCTCTGGAATTCGACCTGCTGTTCGAACGTTTCCTTAACCCTGAACGTGTATCCATGCCTGATTTTGACGTCGACTTCTGCATGGAGAAACGTGATCAGGTGATTGATCACGTAGCAGATATGTACGGGCGAGATGCGGTATCGCAGATCATTACTTTCGGTACAATGGCAGCGAAAGCGGTTATCCGTGATGTTGGGCGTGTATTGGGTCACCCGTACGGGTTTGTTGACCGGATATCAAAGCTGGTGCCGCCTGATCCCGGTATGACGTTGGAAAAAGCTTTTGCAGTGGAGCCGCAACTGCCTGAAATTTACGAAGCGGATGAAGAGGTCAAGGCGCTGATTGACATGGCGCGCAAGCTGGAAGGTGTTACCCGTAACGCCGGTAAACATGCCGGTGGTGTTGTTATTGCACCTACTAAAATCACTGACTTTGCGCCCATCTATTGCGATCCTGAAGGGCAAAATCCAGTTACCCAGTTTGATAAGAACGACGTGGAATACGCGGGCCTGGTTAAATTTGACTTCCTTGGCCTGAGAACCTTAACCATCATCAACTGGGCACTTGAGATGGTTAATGCGCGTCGTACCACGAAAGATCTGGAGCCTATCGATATTGCGGCCATTCCGCTGGATGATCAGCGAAGTTTCGATATGCTGCAACGCTCTGAAACCACAGCCGTATTTCAGCTCGAATCGCGTGGAATGAAAGATCTGATCAAGCGTCTGCGTCCTGATTGCTTTGAAGATATGATCGCATTGGTGGCATTGTTCCGCCCCGGGCCGTTGCAATCAGGCATGGTAGATAACTTTATCGACCGTAAACACGGACGGGAAGAGATTTCTTACCCTGATGTTGAATGGCAGCATGAGTCTCTGAAACCTGTATTGGAACCGACGTACGGCATCATTTTGTATCAGGAACAGGTGATGCAGATTGCGCAGGTCTTGGCTGGCTATACTCTCGGCGGCGCAGATATGCTTCGTCGTGCAATGGGTAAAAAAAAGCCCGAGGAGATGGCCAAGCAGCGTTCAGTATTTGAAGAGGGTTCGATAAAACAAGGGGTTGATGGCGAACTCTCGATGAAAATCTTCGATTTGGTGGAGAAATTCGCGGGTTATGGCTTCAACAAATCGCACTCCGCAGCATACGCGCTGGTTTCGTATCAGACTTTATGGCTGAAAGCCCACTATCCAGCAGAATTCATGGCAGCCGTAATGACGGCGGATATGGATAACACGGAAAAAGTCGTTGGTCTGGTGGATGAGTGCTGGCGTATGGGGCTTAAAGTATTGCCGCCAGATATCAACAGTGGCTTGTATCATTTCCACGTCAATGACGAAGGTGAAATAGTTTACGGCATTGGTGCTATCAAGGGCGTGGGTGAAGGGCCAATTGAAGTCATGATTGAAGCGCGCAGGAAAGGAGGGCATTTCAAGGAACTCTTCGACTTGTGCGCACGGGTTGATATCAAAAAGATAAACCGCCGTGTGATGGAAAAGCTGATTATGTCTGGTGCTTTCGACAGACTGGGTCCACATCGTGCAGCGCTGATGTCTTCTTTGGAAGATGCATTAAAAGCAGCAGACCAACATGCCAAGGCTGAAGCCATTGGTCAAACAGACATGTTTGGTGTGTTAGCTGAAAAACCAGAACAGGTTGAACTTTCATATGCAAGTACACCGAAATGGCCTGATCAGGTTGTTCTGGATGGTGAACGGGAAACGCTGGGGCTGTATTTAACCGGTCACCCGATTACCGGCTATTTAAAAGAGATTGAACGATATACAAATGGGATGCGTCTAAAAGATGTGAACCCGACACCTCGTGGTCAGACAACGACTGTGGTAGGTTTGGTATTGGCTTCCAAGATACTGACGACCAAGCGCGGCAACCGGATTGGTATCAGTACGCTTGATGATCGCTCAGGACGGCTGGAAATCATGCTGTTTTCTGATGCATTGGAAAGGTACCAGCATTTACTGGAACAGGACAAAATTTTGATTGCTACCGGACAAGTCAGCTTTGATGACTTCAGCGGTGGGCTTAAAATGACGGTCCGCGAATTGATGGATATCAGTGAGGCACGTGAAAAATTTGCACGTGGTCTTGCTATATCTTTGTCAGACAGGCAAATTGATGAACAATTATTGAACCGTCTTCGTGGTGCATTGGAGCCACATCGTTCAGGGACGATACCGGTTCATCTTTATTACCAGCGGGTAGATGCCCGTGCCCGTTTACGATTCGGTGCAACATGGCGGGTAACACCAACGGATACCCTTTTGACAGATCTGCGAACTCTGCTGGGTAACGAGCAGGTAGAATTAGAATTTGACTAAAATAGGAACGTTATGAGTCTGAATTTTCTGAATTTTGAACAGCCGATTGCCGAGTTGGAAGCGAAAATTGATTCGCTCACCGCAGTTAGCCGTCAAGATGAAAAGCTAGATATAAATCTGGATGAAGAAGTCCAGCGTTTGCGGGAAAAAAGCGTCGAACTGACCCGCAAGATTTTTGCTGATTTGGGGGCATGGCAAATATCCCAGCTATCCCGTCATCCTCTTCGTCCCTATACGCTGGATTATATTAAGCTCATTTTTACTGACTTTGAAGAATTGTCTGGTGATCGTGCCTATGCTGATGACAAGGCGATAGTGGGTGGGTTGGCTCGCATTGATGGTCGTCCAGTCATGATTATTGGTCACCAGAAAGGGCGTGAAACAAAAGAGAAGATCCGTCGTAATTTTGGGATGCCATCACCAGAAGGTTATCGCAAGGCTTTGAGATTGATGGAAATGGCAGAGCGTTTCAAATTGCCAATCATTACTTTCATTGATACTCCAGGTGCGTACCCTGGCGTGGGCGCTGAGGAGCGTGGCCAGTCAGAGGCGATTGCCCGTAACCTGCGTGAAATGTCCCGTCTTTCTGTACCGATTATTTGTACTGTTATCGGTGAAGGTGGTTCCGGTGGTGCGTTGGCACTCAGTGTTGGTGATAAAATAAATATGCTGCAATACAGCACGTTTTCTACTATTTCCCCAGAGGGCTGCGCTTCTATCTTATGGAAGAGTGCTGATAAAGCACCATTGGCTGCTGAAGCGATGGGAAATACAGCTCCCCGACTGCTAGAATTGAAGCTGATTGATATGGTTATCCCAGAACCTTTAGGTGGGGCACACCGTAATTATGAGAAAGTGGCGGAATCATTGAAAACTCAATTGTTGGCTGATCTTGCAGAATTGAGTGAACTGAATGATGAAGAATTAGTGAATCGTCGTTATGAGCGCTTAATGCAATACGGTTACTGCTAATTTTTGAAAGTAAATTCTAAAGGCTGTTTTATTGATAACCATTTTTTATATACCCAATGGATTAATGGATTTCGAGATGCAGCTAACAAAGCTGTAAGTTGAAAGGCGACGGGTATAAATGCAATGCCATTTTCAATGGTGTTAATAACAGGTGGAAAGCGCTGAGGAGGCATAATTCTTCAGTATTTCCGCCTGTTTTATTATTTATGGGGGATGAAATTGTCCCGCTTTATCCATCTGGTATTATTATTCCTGCTGATAGTAGGATGATAATAGTAGGATGATGACAGTGGGATGATATAGGGTGCCTCATCGGCTAGACTTTAAAATAATAAATTGAGTTTTCTATGGCCAAATATAAATATATTATTTATGCGTTTTCTTGTGTGTTTATCTGGAGTTTTATTCCTTCTATAGCGCGCTTTGGGCAGAAAGAGATGGATCACTTCCAGTATTTATTCTGGTCAAATGTCCTGTCAGTTTTAGCGGTATTTGTAGTTGCTCTTATCATAGGCAGAAGCTGGAAACAACTATTATATATCCCTTTCCCGGTTATGATTAAGGTGTCGATTTTAGGTGCTTTAGACTGCTTCTTCTATCTATTGCTGTACTATGGCTACTCTATTGAGAATGGTGTTGCTGTTTTGGTGATTCAATATAGTTGGCCGTTAATGATTATTGGATTATCGTTCTTTATATTCAAAGAAAGATTGTCAATCAGACAAATGATTGGTATTGCAATAGGATTCATGGCTGTCGTGATTACTTTCACAAAAGGTAATATTACGGAGATTGCAGTAGAGCACCCCCAAGCATTGCTGCTGGTATTTAGTGGGGCTTTCTGTTTTGCTCTGATGTCTGTATTATCGAGACAATTCGCTATTGATCCCTATATCAGTACGTTCTGGATGTTTGCTTTTTCCACATTAGTTTCTGCCGTGTTTGTATTAGCGTTCAGCAGCATCAAGCTATCTGTTGGTGATTCACTGATACCAACGTTGCTTAACGGAATCATACTCAATGGAGTCTCTTATATCATTTGGTTCAAAGCGATGAGTAGCCCGGATTCCCATAAAATCGCATCAATACTATTTTTATCACCTATCTTATCCATGATGTGGATTATTCTGTTTTTTGGTGATGCATTTGTTCCTGCTTATATTATTGGTTTGGGTCTGGTTATCATCTCTGGAATGCTTTGTCTCAGAGTTAAGAAGAACAGTTCTGAGCTGAATGAGCTGCAAGATGATTTGGTTGAGGATTGATTTGGTAAACATGAAGAAAGGTTCAATTCCATAATGGCAAATACTTATGGGCCACTTCTGACGACACTGACAGAACAAATCGGGCAGCATAAAAAGATTTTGGTTGGTTTTAGCGGTGGGTTGGATTCCACCGTATTGCTGCATTTGCTGGTTCGCTTACGTGACGAATACCTGCAAACAGATCGTGATCTGATAGTGTTGAGGGCAATGCATATTCATCATGGTTTAAACGTCAAGGCGGATTTTTGGGTTGATCATTGCCGTCAGGTATGTGCTGATTGGAAAGTTGATTTTTGTACTGAAAAAGTGAATCTGGATATTCGCCAGAATGGTATTGAAGCCGCTGCTCGAGAGGCTCGATATCAATCTTTCCAGCAAGCATTACAGCAGGATGAGATTTTAATAACGGCACAACATCTTGATGATCAGGCTGAAACGTTTTTATTGGCATTGAAACGTGGGAGTGGCCCCACGGGATTATCTTCTATGCCTTCTTGTATGCCATTTGCCAGAACGACATTAATCCGGCCATTGCTGAATGCCAGTCGTGCGGAGTTAGAAGAGTACGCACAGGAACAGGGATTGAAATGGGTTGAAGATGATAGCAACCAAGATGATCGCTATGATCGCAATTTTTTGCGCTTGCATATTATGCCGTTGCTTAATCAGCGTTGGTCTTGTTTCCCACAAGCAGTTTCCCGCAGCGCCAGCTTGTGTGGGGAACAAGAGCAATTGCTGGATGAATTACTGAGCGAGTCATTAAGTTCATTGACCACATTGGAAGGTACGATATCTATCCCTCCTTTAGAAAGTTATTCAGAAGCTAAAAGAAATGCGTTGTTACGTCGCTGGTTCAATCAACGCGGTGTAAAAATGCCTGAGCGAGCCCAGCTTCAACGAATTTGGTCGGAAGTGGCGCTCGCTCGGCAAGATGCAGAGCCTCGCTTTAGATTAGGGCGATATGATATTCGCCGCTATCGGCAGCAACTTTGGCTGGTTCCCCAGCATCAGCTTTTGGCGGGTACTGTTCTTGAATGGGATATAGAACGGAAACTGGTATTGCCAGATGGTTTGGGAGTGTTAATATTTTCTGAAGAGAACGGCATTATAATCAGGATGCCAGATAAAAATGAGAAAGTGACTATTCGTTTTGGTGTTCAAGGCAATATTAGCATTGTGGGGCGACAGCATTCCCGTCACAGTAAAAAGTTGTGGCAGGAATTGGGCGTTGCACCTTGGCTCAGAGAGAGAACACCACTGCTCTATTATGATGAGAAACTGATTGCAGCATTGGGCGTTTTTGTCACGAAAGAAGGCCAGAGTCTGGCTGATGATATGGGACTTTCAGTGCAATGGAAGAAAATCTCGCCTCATGGTGAATGATGGGATTAACCGCTCATTAATATAAAGCTGGATTGCGGAGCTCTTTGATTTATAGTCAAAAATAAACTGTTTTTAAGGAAAAACCCTTATAATGAAAGGGTTTTTCCTGCGTCGGCGCGTTCTAGCCGTTATTTGTTATCATAATGAAGAGTGCTCAATAACAATCGTTCCAATTTCTGGATTGCTGAAACTGATAATGTGATCCAACCTTAATTCACGGGTTCCTTCATTTGACTCGACGAGAAGATATTCAACCTTTTTTCGTAAAATCAAGCTATTCGCTTTTCCTTCAAATACTTCATCACCTCGCAATTGAACATGTAAATACAGTTGACGTTGGCAAGCTAGCTCAAGGTTATCGTAATCGTCACAGTTAATTGGTTGATATTCTTTGTTATCTATAGACATATTTGCTCACCACTATGTTAGTGGCGGTGATTGTGCCGCCCGTGATTGACCAAATTCAAACACAAAAAATGCTATCTACGACTATAGCACAGTAAACTTTCTGTGATTACTGAATAAATCTGTGAAAATTTCCTCAATATTGGGATACAGGTTAATTCTATGATTTTTATTGTGTAATGAAATGAAGCCATAATATTTGATTTTTCTCTCCGTGTATTTTGGGATACGGTAAAGTAACGTCAATCTTGTTACTTAACGCTCATGTTTTATAGATAGTGGACGTTATAAAAGTGGGTTATTTGTTGAATTTACTGGATCAAAATGATGATGAATAAAAAAATATTGCTTGCATTGCTAACTGTAGGGGTATTCACAGCGGTTGGTTGCCAGAACTATCCTGTGTTACAGGATAGTTCTGGCACACAAAACAACACTGCCTCTCTTGGTACGATTTTGCCAACTGAAAAAGTGTTTAACGGTGTTGTACCTTGCGCAGATTGCTCAGGTATTGAGACCACCTTACAACTTGGTAAAGATGGGGCATATATATTAGGGCAGACTTATCTGGAAGCCAAAAGTGAGGAAAATACTTTCTTTGATACCGGAAATTGGGTAATACAGGGGAAAAAGGTCGTTTTGACTAATCAAGATGGTAAAAAATCTTATTATCAGATGAAGGACGACAATCTGGTCATGCTGGATATCAATGGCCAGCCAATCCAATCACAATTTAATTATGAATTAGAAAAGGTCATTCCAAAAAAACTCGTTGGAGAATATAGCTATTTTGCTGATTCTGCAATTTTTACCGAATGTCGTACTGGCAAACTCTATGATGCTTCTGAAAATATCGACTTGGAGCGTGGCTACAGTAAGGCAAGAATAGAAGCAGGGATTCCGGCTTATGTGGAAATAGAAGGCTACTATACACTTCGTCCTTCAATGGAAGACGGATTATTTGATAATGCTGTGATCCAAACAGGTAAAATCCGCTTTGATAAGAAAGCTTCTTGTACTAAGAATTAGTAAACAATAAGTTATAACCTTACGTATAAAAAAACCTGCGCCATGAGTACGCAGGTTTTTGTCAATCTGAGTTAATATTCTCAAACAAGATTAAGCTTGCTGAATTTGCCCTTTCAGGAATTCAACAATGTTTTCCAGTTTCAGCATCTGCTTATCACCAGTACGGCGGGATTTATATTCAATTTCATCGTTGTCCAGATTGCGATCACCGATGACCAGAGTATGTGGTACGCCGATCAGCTCCATATCAGCAAACATAACTCCCGGGCGTTCTTTACGATCATCAAAAATCACATCAATACCGTTGGTACGTAAGTCAGCATACAGTTTCTCAGTCACTTCTTTCACCCGGTAAGATTTGTGCATGTTCATTGGCAGAATTGCTACTTGGAACGGAGCAATAGCACTTGGCCAGATAATGCCACGATCGTCATGGTTCTGTTCGATGGCAGCAGCAACGATACGGGTTACACCAATACCATAACACCCCATAGTGACAACTTGATTATGGCCATCCTCGTTTTGTACGGTTGCTTTCAGCGCTTCGGAGTATTTAGTACCTAACTGGAAGATATGCCCCACTTCAATACCACGTTTGATTAACAGTGTTCCTTTACCGTCTGGGCTGGTATCACCTTCAATGACGTTACGGATATCTGCAATTTCTGGCAGAACTAAGTCACGCTCCCAGTTAATACCGAAGTAATGTTTGTCATCGATATTGGCACCGGCACCGAAATCACTCATGACGGATACACTACGGTCAATAATAACAGGCATAGGCAGGTTTACTGGGCCTAAAGAGCCTGGTCCAGCTTTCACAATGGCACGAATTTCTTCTTCAGTAGCGAAATTCAGTGGGCTAGCTACCAAAGGCAATTTTTCTGCTTTTATTTCGTTCAGTTCATGGTCACCACGTACCAACAGAGCAACCAATTTGTGTCCGCTTTCTTCTGTGGCGTGAACGATCAAAGTCTTGACGGTTTTCTCAATCGGCAAGTTGAATTGTTCAACCAGTTCAACAATAGTTTTTGTGTTTGGTGTATCGACCAGACGCATTTCTTCCGATGGAGCCGCACGCTCATGAGATGGCATGATAGCTTCTGCCAATTCGATATTAGCTGCGTAGTTAGATTCGGTAGAGAACACGATATCATCTTCACCGCTGGCTGCCAGAACTTGGAATTCGTGGGAAGCACTTCCACCGATTGAACCGGTATCTGCCAGAACCGCGCGGAAATCCAGCCCGATACGGGTAAAGATTTTGCTGTAGGCATCGTACATTTTGTCGTAAGTCTCTTGCAGAGACTCTTGGCTGGTATGGAAAGAGTAAGCATCTTTCATAATGAATTCACGTGAACGCATAACGCCAAAGCGTGGACGAACTTCGTCACGGAATTTGGTCTGGATCTGGAACAGATTCAACGGAAGCTGTTTGTATGAAGTGATTTCGTTGCGAACCAAATCAGTGATAACTTCTTCATGAGTTGGTCCCAAAACAAAAGGACGCTCACCACGATCAACAAAACGAAGTAATTCAGCACCATATTGTTCCCAACGACCGCTTTCCTGCCACAAATCTGCTGGCTGAACTACCGGCATGGAAACCTCAACCGCTCCCGCATTATTCATCTCTTCACGAACAATGTTTTCAACTTTTTTCAATACGCGGACACCTGTCGGCATCCAGTTGTAAAGACCTGAAGCGAGTTTACGGATCATTCCGGCACGAAGCATCAGTTTATGACTGACTACTTCTGCATCAGCAGGCGTCTCTTTTAAAGTAGAGAGCAGATATTGGCTAGTACGCATAGTAAGTTTCCATTGGATAGCAAATTGCTTCTGGGCGGCAAGATATGCCGCCCAACCCAGAAAATAAAATAAACCGCTAGTTTACCAGTGAGGTTACGATGTCCAAAGGGGTTTTAACGGAGTTCGATAGAAATCACTTCTGTCATGGTGCCATGAACTAGCCAACGAACATTGAAATCCAAGAGATGAACTGCGTATATTCTGTTCTCTTTTTCTTTATTGCGATAGGCAGGACGAGGGTCCTGAGCCAATACTTGGCTGATAAAACGTTTCAAATGAGGATGAGCGGCCTGATGGGATAAAAGCTGGCATTCTGCTTCCGGAGAGAAGTAAATGTCCATGTTTGCATCTGGTGCATCTTGAGCAAAACCAGCCTTGGCTTCTGAGCGTGATTCAGCGAAAGGCAGGTAGGGTTTGATATCGATCACTGGGGTGCCATCTACCAAATCTAAGCTGCCAAGCTCAAGAATGACACTATTGTTCTTGCATTGAATACCTTTCAATTCCACCAATGACATACCAATTGGATTGGGGCGGAAGGTTGAACGGGTAGCAAATACACCCATTTTAGTATTTCCTCCCAAACGGGGTGGGCGTACTAATGAATTCCAACCTCCATTCATGGTTTGGTGAAAAACGAAAATAATCCATAAATGACTGAACTGTTCCAACCCGCGTACAGCATCAACCTGATTATAGGGAGTAAGTAGTTCTAGCTGCCCCGTTCCATCTTCCACCAAACCCGGTTGACGGGGAATGGCAAACTTCTCTTTATAGGGAGAATGAATGGTGCCTATTTGTGTAAAATGGAAATCTGCCATGGGTGTTTTGGATAATAATGATTCGGTAATAATTAGTTATTGTTTATCGACAGTGCTGAACCTTCACAAATGGCCATTTGGTAGCAGCCCTGACCAGATAAAAGTGCACATTGATGAAGTAAGACGGCATTAGCGTTCAGACTGGCTGCTTTTGCCAGCATATTTTGTCGTGCAGTTGCGATACTGGCTGGACGATCTTGCAGTGTATTTCGGCAGGACTCACCGGATACAACACCTAAATCTTTAAATGGTGAACCTAAAAGCTCATCTGTTTTGGTGTACAGGCGAACGTAAGAGGGCACCTTATTGTGCTTGTTTGATTGATGTTTCAACTTCGAATCCGGCATGTCAGCCTTATTGGTTTTAGTTGGTAATGAAGTACACCCAACTATAAAAAGCGCCATGAAACAGATAGATAACACACGCATCAAGTTGAATCCTTATATTGATAGAGCCAGTAATTGAGTGGGTGCTGGAGTCTGAAACTACGATGAAAGCGCTTGCTGTCCCCCAATAAAAATAGGCGGATATAAAAATACCCGCCTGATAATTTTAATCTCAATTAACTGAATATGAAAGATTACCAGCCTTTTATTGCTCCGCCTTTGAAGACTTTATGTGCTTCTTGCTCTACTTCTGGTGATTGGAATGCTTTCACGAATTTTTGCACATTTTCAGCATCTTTGTTGTCTTCACGGCTAACGATAATATTTACGTAAGGTGAATCTTTATCCTCAACGAAGATACCATCTTGTTCTGGTGTTAAACCAATCTGCCCTGCATAGGTATTATTGATGAGAGCCAGAGCAATCTTCTGATCATCCAAAGAGCGAGGCAGCTGCGGTGCTTCCAGTTGAACGATATCTAATTGCTTAGGATTGCTGGTAATGTCCAGAATCGTAGGCAGCAAACCAACGCCATCTTTCAACGTGATTAGACCATGTTTTTGCAGTAACAGTAGTGAGCGGCCCTGATTGGTCGGATCGTTTGGTATGGCAATTTGGGAGCCATCTTTCAGCTCATCCAGTGATTTAATTTTCTTAGAATAAGCAGCCATTGGGTAGATAAAAGAGTTGCCAACGATAGCCAATTTGTAGTTACGTTCTTTTACTTGCTGATCTAAGTACGGCTTATGCTGGAAGATATTTACATCAATATCTCCCTTGCTCAGTGATTCATTTGGCAGAACATAGTCATTGAATGTCGTCAGCTCAACATCAAGGCCATATTTATCTTTAGCTATTTGTTTGGCAACTTCAGCAACTTTTAATTCTGGTCCAACAATAACACCAACTTTAATGTGATTTGGGTCTCTTTGCTCTTGACCACAGCCTGCAAGAACCAATGTGCCTAATAATGCGCCTATTACAGCAATGGATTTCAATTTCACTGACATATTTTTACCCCTATTGAATACTGATTTATAACCTGTCTTATCAAGTTACTGAGTACTGCTATAGTGAGGCTTTCGAATATAAGCCCTGTTTTTAATAGGTGCTGTTACCAGCACCTTTATTGTTGAAATAACTTTATTTGCGATTAACCGCTTTGACTAAATGGTCACCGCCTAACTGGATCAAGAACACTAAAATAACCAGTAAAGCTAACACTGTATTCATCACAGTCGCATCATAACCGATGTAACCATACTGATAACCAATCTGACCCAGACCTCCGGCACCAACAGCCCCACCCATTGCGGAATAGCCAACTAAGGTGATTAAAGTAATTGTTGCTGCATTGATCAAACTTGGCAATGCTTCCGGTAATAAGATCTTTTTGACAATTTGGAACGGTGTTGCACCCATTGCACGCGCTGCTTCGATTAATCCAGATGGAATTTCCAATAAAGCATTCTCTACCATGCGGGCAATAAAAGGTGCCGCTCCAACCGTTAGAGGAACAATCGCAGCCTGTAAGCCGATTGACGTTCCGACAATCAGCCGGGTGAATGGAATCATCCATACCAGCAAAATAATGAATGGAACCGAGCGAGTGATATTTACCAATGCAGAAAGTATGCGATAAAGCGCTCCATTCTCAATAACTTGTCCTGGACGAGTAACATATAAAAGCACACCAGCCGGCAATCCAATAACAAAGCCAAAGAAACCAGAGACAAAAGTCATTACGAGGGTTTCCCAGACTCCTTTAGCTAATAATAAAATCATTCCTTCAGACATAACCGAGAACCTCTACTTTCACATGATGCTCTTCTAAAAACGCGATTGTTGATTTGATACTGTCGTTTTCCCCATCTAGCTCAGCCAACATGACTCCAAATTTAACACCACCTGCGTAATCCATTTGAGAACTCAAGATACTGATGTCGATATTAAAGCGGCGAACTGCCATTGAAATTAAAGGCGCATCAACTGATTTACCTGTAAATTCCAGTTTCAATAATGGACTACGATCAGGTGCAGATTCTGGTTGTAATTTCTGTAGATAATCTTCAGGAATATCCAGATGCAGCGTAGATTTAATAAATTCTTGGGCAACCGGCGTTTTGGGATGAGAAAATATTGCGCTTACAATATCTTGCTCGATCAATTGCCCACCACTGATTACTGCAACTTGATCACAGATGCGTTTAACGACATCCATTTCATGGGTAATCAGAAGAATGGTCAGACCCAAACGACGGTTAATATCTTTTAATAGCTCCAGAATAGAACGTGTTGTTGCTGGATCCAGTGCGCTGGTGGCTTCGTCACACAGAAGTACCTTTGGAGAACTTGCCAGTGCACGGGCAATCGCAACACGTTGTTTCTGACCACCAGACAAATTGGCAGGATAAGCATCATGCTTATCAGAAAGACCAACCAATTCCAGCAATTCGTTAACTCTGCTCTTTATTTCGGATTTTGATGTGTTATCCAACTCTAAAGGTAATGCAACATTATCAAATACAGTTCTGGATGACAGCAAATTAAAGTGTTGGAAAATCATGCCAATATGACGACGTGCACGAGTTAATTCACGCTCTGAAAGAGAGGTAAGATCCTGTCCATCAACTAATACTTGGCCTGAAGTTGGACGTTCAAGCATGTTTACGCAGCGAATCAAAGTACTTTTCCCAGCACCAGAAGAACCTATGACACCATAGATTTGCCCTTGCGGAACATGCAAATTGATATCTGAAAGCGCTTTGATTGAACGCGTTCCTTGTTGAAATATCTTATCTATCTGAGTCAGTCTTATCATTTTTTTCTTATTAGATGTATTAGATGCAAAAGATGAATGACTTGAGAACATTTCGACAAGTCATGAATTAAAGTGGATGTTAAGGCGTCTAGACGTCTAAGTCAACTGGGAATAAATTAAATGCTACATTCTCATTCAGTAATAAATCATGCGATACTGTTTACTTGGTACATTCTTGGAGCAATCAGGTGACTCAAGGTATTCCCGCCGTATTTTTAGATCGTGACGGCACGATTAACATCGATCATGGTTACGTACATGAAATAGATAATTTTCAATTTATTGATGGCGTGATTGAATCCATGCTCGAATTGAAAAAAATGGGCTATGCACTGGTCTTGGTAACCAATCAGTCGGGTATTGCTCGTAAAATCTTTACAGAAGATCAATTTATGCAGTTAACAGAATGGATGGATTGGTCACTGGCAGACCGGGGTGTTGACCTCGATGGTATCTATTATTGTCCCCATCACCCGGAAGCAAGTGATGAAACATATAAGAAGAAGTGTAATTGCCGTAAACCACAAGCGGGTATGTTGCTTGACGCACAGCAAGAATTACATATTGATATGTCTGCCTCTTATATGGTCGGAGACAAATTAGAAGATATGTTGGCAGCAAATGCAGCTGATGTAGGTACCAAGATTCTTGTTCGTACAGGAAAACCTGTAACAGAAGAAGCAGAACATGTCGCAGATTTGGTTATTAATAGCCTGGCAGACCTGCCAAATGTGATAAAAAATAGGCAAAAATAGCCTTTTCGTTTAGTTTGCGAACATTCAAATAAAAAAATCACAAAAAGGCTTGCGTAAATCAGATAGCTCCCTATAATGCGCATCCGTTGTCACGACAAATACACAAATCTGTCGGGATGACAAAGTGAAAAGCCTTGAAAAATAAGGCTTGACACTGACAGAGGAAAGCGTAAGATACGCAGCCTCGCAACCCGGAAGCCACTTCCCGGTTGTCCCGCTCTTTAACAAGTTAATCAGACAATCTGTGTGGGCACTCGCAGGACTGTATCTCACGCCGCAAGGCGAAAAAGATTACCAAGTCTTGAAGAGTGAACAACAGTTAATTCATTATGAACTAACA
>NZ_CAWQTY010000243.1:0-7692 GCF_963897815.1 Xenorhabdus sp. Sc-CR9 | reverse complement strand
ATTCCAATGGAGATCTGTTAACATAGCTCGCGGCATGATGGTGAGGTCTGGTTGTTTTTTGGCGAAAGTAATTATACCAAATCATTATGCTGCCTAATAATCCCTCGCAAAACGTCAACACGCCCTAATAACCTATAAAAAATTAACTGGTTATTTAACCTAAATGACACTTTACATTTTTCAAAATGTCATCCTTTCCATTGGAATTCCACCAAAAAATACACATCCCACGCGGCGAAAAATAAGGAGTTCTCATAATTTGTGTGTATCACTAATAAAAACGGAGACTGAAGTGAGCATTGCTTTTCAATGAATTAGTAAGAGCCAGTGCACAACGGCATCACAATGTGGATTTTCTTTACTGACGTTACTATGGAGAAGTACGGGATGTCATTAAGTAGGTGCTGGAAACTGAATCCTGATTGAGCCGATTTGAGTGCAGTTTTGCCTTATGCCTCTGAGATTATGTGACCTTAAAACCCTGCTTCTGTGATACCCATCATTCAATTATGGAATTAATGATGAAAGAACATCCTGATTTATGGGTCGATGTACTGAACAGTCTGAGAGACACATGGCCACAGATATCCGGTTCTATTTTAGCCATCATGATTTGTTATGGCCGCCTGATTTATGACGGTGTAGAGCGGAAAAATCGCTGGGTAGAACCGCTACTGTGTGGTGCACTGTCGTGGGGATTTTCCAGCGCACTGGAATTCTTTGGTATTCCAAGCAGCGTTTCACCTGCGCTTGGCGGCGCCGTCGGTTTTATCGGTGTGGAAAAAATTCGAGAATTTGCGATACGCGCAATCAATAAACGTTTAGGAGATAAATAATGACAAGAGGGATTCGTAATCACAATCCGGGCAATATCCGCCACGGTGATAAATGGCAGGGTTTGCGTGATACACAGACAGACAAATCGTTTTGTCAGTTTGTGGCTCCAGAATATGGCATACGTGCAATGCTGAAAATTCTGCGTAATTATGAACGCAAATACGGGGATAACACGATTTACCAGTTTATTTCCCGTTGGGCACCACCCAATGAAAATGATACTCAGGGTTATATTGCTTATGTTTGTAAAGCAGTCGGCGTCGTCAGCAGCACTGTAGTCGATGTGGAAAATGTTGCCACAATGAACCTTTTGGTTAAAGCCATCATTAAAATGGAAAACGGTCAGCAACCTTATTCCGATGAAACCTTTAAACGGGCATTTGAATTGTTATAAAGCCCGGTTTGAATATAACCACCGCCAGAAAACTGACGGTGGTTTTTAATGGATATTTCTTTTCCTATCACCTTTCTCCTGACAGGGAAATCACATTCTCTGAAATGTATTCAATAAATTATTACAATCCATTCCAATCTGTCATTCAACAATAACAATCTTATCCCGGAAGGGAATAATCCCAATATGTTTCCCACTCTCCCCTGCCAAAATGGTACTTAGATCACAGTTACCACCATATATCAGCCACCAATTGTCAAATTTGCGGTACAACGACTCCCGATGCCGCTATTTGGCATTGGGTTTTGAACGGGCAATTTAACATTCACTTTTTACATCAAGGAAAAGAGGAATTCTATGAAATCACGCGCTGCCGTTGCCTTTGGGCCAAACAGACCTCTTGAAATTGTCGAAATTGACGTCGCGCCACCGGAAGCGGGTGAAGTGATGATAAAAATCAGCCATACGGGTGTCTGCCATACAGATGCCTTTACCCTTTCTGGTGATGATCCCGAAGGCCTATTCCCTGTTGTGTTAGGACACGAAGGAGCCGGAGTGGTGGTCAACGTTGGTGCAGGCGTAACCAGTGTAAAACCCGGCGACCATGTTATTCCATTATATACAGCTGAATGCGGCAAATGTGAGTTCTGCCAGTCCGGTAAAACTAACCTTTGTATCGCGGTACGTGATACTCAGGGAAAGGGTCTCATGCCAGATGGTACAACCCGTTTCTCTTATCAGGGTCAGCCTATTTATCATTACATGGGATGCTCCACATTCAGCGAATATACTGTTGTCGCGGAGGTCTCACTCGCCAAAATCAACCCAGAGGCAAATCATGAACATGTCTGCCTGCTGGGCTGCGGTGTAACTACCGGTATCGGTGCCGTACATAATACTGCCAAAGTACAACCGGGGGATTCTGTGGCCGTTTTCGGCCTTGGTGGAATAGGCCTTGCCGTTATTCAGGGCGCTCGTCAGGCAAAGGCAGGCCATATTATTGCCATTGACACAAATCCCGCTAAATTTGAATTAGCCAAACAATTTGGTGCAACTGAGTGCATCAATCCAAATGATCATGATAAACCTATCCAGCAAGTCATTATTGATATGACCAAATGGGGGGTTGATCATACTTTCGAATGCATCGGTAACGTCAACGTTATGCGTGCCGCCCTCGAAAGTGCGCATCGCGGCTGGGGTCAATCAGTGATAATCGGTGTGGCTGGAGCCGGACAGGAAATTTCTACCCGACCATTCCAGCTTGTTACAGGCCGTACATGGAAAGGCACTGCCTTCGGTGGTGTGAAAGGCCGCAGCCAGTTGCCCGGAATGGTAGAAGATGCCATGAAAGGTGACATTGAACTTGCACCTTTTGTCACCCACACTATGCCTCTGGAAGAGATTAATGATGCCTTCGGCCTGATGCATGAAGGCAAATCCATCCGTACTGTCATTCACTATTGATTCAATCTTGATTGAAGTGAGCAAACCGTGTTGCAAGCCAACACGGTATATGACAAATCATCGAACGCCCATTACAGAAAATCACGTAAGGACGAAAATAATGGAAAGAATCGAACACTACGCCAGTTTTGGTGGATGGCAGGATGTTTATCAACACACTTCAACAGTTTTGAACTGCCAAATGCGCTTTTCAATTTTCCTGCCTCCCCAAATAACAGAAAGAAAATTACCCGTACTATATTGGCTCTCGGGATTGACCTGCACAGACCAGAATTTCACGACAAAAGCAGGTGCTCAACGTTACGCTGCTGAACATGGCATCGTTATTGTTGCTCCAGATACCAGCCCACGCGGTGATGATGTTGCTGATGACCCTGCGTTTGATCTTGGAAAAGGTGCCAGTTTTTACCTCAACGCCTCGGAGCAACCCTGGGCTACCCATTATCATATGTACGATTATATTGTTTCGGAATTGCCTGAATTAATAGAAGCACATTTTGCAGTGACTAATATCCGCTCGATCAGCGGGCACTCAATGGGAGGCCATGGTGCAATGATTATCGCATTAAAAAATCCGGGACGTTATTGCAGCGTATCCGCATTTTCCCCCATTGTTGCCCCCTCTCAGGTTCCGTGGGGAACAAAAGCATTTTCCACTTATCTTGGCGAAGACATTAATGAATGGAAGCAATATGACACAGTAGAGTTGATCAAACATGCGCAAGTACAGCTCCCCATTCTGATTGATCAGGGACTCAGTGATAATTTTCTGGGTAGCCAGTTACGCCCTGACTTATTGCTGGAAGTTTGTAATGCAATCAATTACCCAGTGACCATAAATTTTCGTCAGGAGTATGATCACAGCTATTACTTTATCTCCAGTTTTATCAAAGATCACATTGCCTATCATGCACAGGCAATGCAATGCTGAGTTGAATACAGTTAAGTTTCAGGCTGAATAATGTATGGGGTGTCTATCTTTAAAGCTAATGTAAATTACAGAAATTCAATAAATATCAGTCACATCTCTAACAGCTTACTCAGACACTTCACTAAAAAAGATACAATGGGAGCGTCAGAATTATCCTTTCCCGAAGTCAGTCTCGTTCATACAACCCGCTGCCAAAGCAGCATGCTCCATCATTAAATATAAAGTTGGTTTAAAAAATCTTGCTGAAATCTTAGGTAACATTTCCATATGGGCTGTGGAGAGTTAAATATCGCAAATACAGAGGAATACCATGTACGTCAAATATATAGGGGAAGATATTCCCCAACATCATTTAGTTAAAAACAAAATTTATAAACTCACAGAGCAAGATGACGGCAAGTATCTCATTAATGGCGTCTTTGTTCACTCCAATACAGTAGTTGCTGCATACCCTCACCCACACGCAGATATCATTGCAGAATACGCAAAATTTGCTATCGAAAACGATGAACCGTGGCGCTTCTTCCAATACCGTAAATACGTTGGAACAAGCTGGCAGGACTGTGCTAAACCCCTGACCTTCAACTCTGAGTGGGAATACAAACTCAAACCCAATCCCCAAACCATTCGTATCGGTGAGTGGGATGTCCCTGTACCTGAAAGAAAACCGCTACTCAAAGGTACAACATACTATGTTCCGGATCTTTTGACTGAAAATTTTACCGATCCGCTTGTATGGGATAACAGCCATCTGGATTTGCGTTTACTCAATAGAGGATTAGTACACCTTACCGCAGATGCCGCAAATACCCATGCATGCGCCCTTCTTTCTTTCATTAAGTGAGCAGGGAAAACGAGCATGCTGTTCTCCGATAATAAAAGGAACTTGAGGCTGTCTCCGTAAATGTCATTCGCCTGAAGTCTGGGTAAAAATCAAACCCATCGCCTGTTCCAAAATCAGTATTTTCGGTTAATAAAAAATCGGAACAGGCATAAATAAAATCATTCAATCGGGTCGAGACGATAATGGAGCTAATTGATATTTATAATATGATATTAAGTCAACCTCTCCCGCTCACAGGACGAGATTTTGATAATCTTGAACCGAATGAACAGACTCAGTATCTGCATGGTGCGTTGGTGAAAGTCGGTCTTTTCCCCGCGAAAACACCAATATCACTGTTGCAAGGTATCATTCGTGTCATGCAGGCCAACCTGAACACCAGTTACCAGCCCCGCACTCGTTATGAAGACGTTGTTCATTTAATCAACGCAGAAAAGGGCGATACAAATGAAAGGAAAATGCGTGAAACTCAGTGGGGCTATCATGTTACTCAACTAAACACAATGCTTGTGCCCGGTAATCACATGACTATGTCGTCCACATCACAGGTTGAGCAATGGATAATGACGTTATGGCAGAAATTAAATTATATAAACAACCCATTACTTAAATAATGGCTTATAAATCTCTCGTAGCTGGCAAGACCGCAGTATAATCTTTAACCGCAAAGCAGAAACCGCCCTGACTCAGGGCGGATGAGTGACTCAAAAGAGGCAAACTATGCTGCATTTTCTTGATAGTCTGAATCTCGACGAGGCAGATAAAATGGCGCTTGATACTTCCTGCCTGAATGAACAGGAATGGCAGGCGCTGCTCAATCAATTTATCTCTCATGCTGATGGAACAGAACTATTCGAACTGGAAACAGACATCGCAGGTGACCCTGTAACTTATTGTCATCGCGAGTTAAATAAGCCGATATGCGAACTGGCCGAACTTGAGAAAATGTTCTCTTCGGTCAGTATTCCGGAATTCCCGGTTGAAACCGCAGCCTATGCCCGGCATTTAAGCGACGATATTCTCAATCACGTTGTGCCCGTCTCATCACCAACGTTTGTTGGCCATATGACATCTGCCCTCCCTAATCACTTACCTGTGCTCGGCAAGATATTGACCGCATTGAATCAAAATCTGGTCAAGCTGGAAACATCGCATGTGTTAACCGCACTGGAACGCCAAGTGTTGGGGATGATGCACAAACTGGTATATAACCGTGATGATAACTTCTATCAGCAATGGCTTCATAACAGTGAGCATGCTCTGGCAACATTCTGTTCTGGAGGAACACTGGCTAACTTAACCGCCATGTGGGCGTGCCGGAATCAACTCATGCCCGCCAATGGCGACTTTGCCGGTCTTGCACGTGAAGGGCTGGCCAGAGGGATGCTTCATTATGGCTACAGTGGATTAGCGATTCTGGTGTCAGAACTGGGACACTATTCGTTGAAAAAAACGGTGGATGTACTTGGTCTGGGACAGGACGCACTGGTAAAAGTCAATACTGATAGAGACGGACGGATCTGTATTAATGCCCTGCTGACACAATTGCAGAATCTGCGCCAACGCAATATCAAGCCGATGGCCATTATCGGGATTGCCGGTACGACAGAAACCGGTGCTATCGATCCGTTGAACACTCTGGCGGATATCGCTGAACAAGAGCAATGTCATTTCCATGTCGATGCTGCTTGGGGAGGTGCCAGTTTGTTGTCAGAACGTTATCGGCATTTATTCGCAGGTATTGAAAGAGCTGATACAGTCACCATTGATGCCCACAAACAAATGTATGTCCCAATGGGTGCAGGCATGGTGCTGTTCAGTCAGCCTACCCTGACTGATGCCATTGCCCAACATGCCAACTACATTTTACGCAAGGGGTCTAAAGATCTTGGGAAACATACTTTGGAAGGCTCTCGCAGCGCAATGTCACTGATGTTACACAGTAACTTACACCTGCTAGGCCGACGGGGATTGAGTCACCTGATAGATACCAGCATTGAGAAAGCACGCCAATTTGCTGATCTTATCCGCCAACAAGAAGATTTCGAATTAATCAGCGAACCCCAACTCTGCTTGCTGACCTACCGATACGTACCTCGTGCGGTGTTACAAGAACTACGCGAAGGGTCTGAAACCGTGAAACAGAAGCTGCATGAAACGCTCAATGCTCTCAACCAAAGTATCCAAGCCATGCAATGGAATGCAGGGAACTCTTTTGTTTCACGCACCTGTATCAATCCGGTGCAATGGGCCAGACAACCAACTATTGTTTTTCGTGTTGTACTGGCTAACCCACTGACAACATTTGAAATACTTGAGAATATGCTGGAAGAGCAACGCCAACTGGCTCAACGAAGCCCATATTGGCAGGATTTACACCCAACAGAACGCGGGGGTTAACACAGCGACGAATTAACCTTCCGTCTATTCGTTTTGTTTACACCTCAATTATCAACCATGCCGTGTCGGTGATGAAGTATATGGGCAGAATTAATCAGTCCAGTGTGTTAGCTCGTCATCGATGATGTAGTCCGCCTCTTCCTGATAGAGAATTTCACCTTCATCGACATGTTCAAGGGACGCACCCGTCTAACCACGTAACGGCGTTTACTGTTCCATTGTTCCCCAAAAAACCAGTAATTGATGAATAAAGAGGTGAGAGAGAAATTATATTGATAGAGATAACATACCCTGATATTATTGATAATGGTTATCATTATCATCTTATGCATAAATACTTGGTTTATTATTTTAGAGGGGGCGATTTGAAATTTTAATAGTTAAATGTCTCGATTATTTATTACACACATAAAATACAGGTCTATTATTTTAGGCTCTTTTATCTTTCTATATCTGAAAGATCTTTTCTGTGGAAATTACATCAATTTTTAATAAGACAGGAATAATTATGAGGTTAAGGAACAATCTATTATTATTGCTTTTAGTTTCAGCAAATAGCTACGCACAAAATGATAACTATGTTATTACCCCATTAGGGCTTTCCACTCAAGTACAATTCGCAGGCATAACCGATAAAGGTGAGATATTTGCAAATACGCGAGACCCTATATTTGGCACATCCTGGGAAGGGGCAGGGCACGAGCATACTTTGATTAACATTCAGCCAAAGAAAACTTGGGCGCGGTAATCATCACACCAGCTGGCTTTTTTAAGCTTATTTCTTTGGCTTGGTGCCCCGCAATCACATTGCTTGACCAT
>NZ_CAWQTY010000242.1:0-7811 GCF_963897815.1 Xenorhabdus sp. Sc-CR9 | reverse complement strand
TGAATTTACTTCGTTTAGCTCCCACCAAAGCGGGAATTAAAGCCCGCCGTAAACGGGCAGGTTGGGATGACAAATATCTGCTGACGGTTTTGGGTAAAGCCCAAAAAATTTAGATGCGATTGCCCTGGCAGCCAGGGCGCTGCAACAGGCGGGCGGCGGTGGAGACTCAGCCCCGGGCGGCCTGCAATTTACCCTGACGGCAGGCGGCCTGCCGCCGCAGACGTTCGTTGTCACCGATTTTACGCTGAACGAAGGGTTCTCCCGGCTCTTTACCCTCAACGTGGGGCTGGCGAGCGCTGATCCGGCCATTGACTTCCCGTCTGTCCTCGATCGCAGTGCGACGCTCACCATCATGCAGGACGGCAAAGAACAGCGCAGTCTCAGTGGCTGCGTCGCCCGCTTTGAACAGGGCAATACCGGGCTGCACCAGACCACCTACCAGATGACGATTTGCCCGGACTTATGGCGCACTTCCCTGCGACAGAACTCACGCATCTTCCAGCAGCTGGATATCGTGACCATCCTCACCACCCTGCTTAAAGAGCACGGTATTCGTGACGTGGTCTTCAGCCTGCGCCAGCCGCACCCGGCGCGGGAATTCTGCGTCCAGTATCAGGAAAGCGACTTTGACTTCCTGCAACGGCTGACGGCGGAAGAAGGCATCTTCTACTTCTTTGAATGCGGTAACGGGCGCAACACACTGGTGTTTGCCGACGACGCCGGTTCAGTGCCGCCGGGCATTATGCTGCCTTATCAGCCGGGTGACATCAGTACCACCGGCAAGCCGTCAGTGACCAGCTTCACCAGCAGCGCACAGGTACGCCCGGCGCAGGTTGAGCTGAAGGACTACACTTTCAAAAATCCGGCATGGCCGGCCGAATTTCGTGAACAGATGAAGGACGAACAGCTACAGGAGCAGTATTACGAGCACTATGACTACCCCGGCCGGTTCAAGGACGAAGCCCACGGCAAAGCCTTCACCCGCTACCGGCTGGAAGCGTTGCGTAACAATGCGATCACCGGACAGGGGCACGGTCACGCGATTGCCATCCAGCCGGGGAAACTGTTCATTCTGACCAACCACCCGCGGGCGGATCTGAATCAGCCGTGGCAGGTGGTGAGCACGAGCCATTCCGGCAACCAGCCGGGTGCCCTGGAAACGGCCACCGGCGACAGCGGCACCACGCTACACAGCCAGTTCAGTTTTATCCGCCATAACCAGCACTGGCGGCCGACACCGCTGCCGAAACCGGGCATTGACGGCCCGCAGATTGCCAAAGTGGTGGGACCTGCCGGGGAAGAGATCTTCTGTGACCAGTACGGACGCATCCGTCTCCAGTTCCCGTGGGATCGCTACGGCAAATCCGATGACCAGAGTTCCTGCTGGATCCGGGTGACCCAGCCGTGGGCGGGACAGGGCTGGGGCATGCTCGCTATCCCGCGCATCGGTCAGGAAGTGGTGGTGGATTTTCTGCACGGCGATCCGGATCAACCCATCGTCACCGGCAGAACCTACCATGCGAGCAATATTCCGCCGGGCGGGCTGCCGGGCAGCAAAACCCAGATGGCCTTCCGCTCAAAAACCCACAAAGGCGAGGGATATAACGAGCTGCTGTTTGAGGATGCCAAAGGCAGTGAAAAGCTGTCACTGCACGCACAGAAGGACATGGACACCACGGTGCTTAATGACCGCAGCACCCGCGTGATGCACGACCATACCGAAAGCGTCGGACACAATCAGGCCATCAGTGTGCGGGCTGACCGCCATAAAGAGGTGGCCGGCATGGAGGTGAGCAGTATCGGGACACGGCAGGTCACCGTGGAAAAAACCAGCGTACTCAGTGTCAAAGGACAAATCACCATTCAGTCCACTGAAAGCGGCATCACCATCGGCAACACTAAAGGGAGCATCTCGATTGATACCGACGGCAATATCCATATTACCGGTAACACCGTCATTATTAACGGAAAAGAGGTCATCACCCTGAACTGAGTCCGGGCAGTCCGGCAACAAGACTGAAATCCGTTCAGCAGAATTTTTCTGCGGCGGGCTGAATATTGATGATACAAAAAGAGTGAAAAGGAAAACCCATGAGCACACAACCCTACCAGATGAACGAAGGCACCCTGAACATCCCCGCCGGCTGGCGTGACGAATCGATGCACGTGTTTGTGCTGCCGGATGACAGCGGCGTCAATCTGGTGATTAACCGCACCCCGGTGCCGGCAGGTACCGACAGCAATACCTATTATGAACAGACACTGACGCAGTTTGTGACCCACCTGCCGGGGTATCAGGAGCACCAGCGGCTGCAAACCGAACTCAGTGGCGATATGGCGTGGCGGCTGGATTACCAGTGGCAAAGCCCGGAAGGAGAAATGCACCAGACGGTGGTGCTGCAAATCCGGGGCAGCCAGCTGCTGGCGTTTAATTTGACCTCGCCACAACCCATGAATAACGGGCAACGGGAGGCTTTACTGGCGGTGGTCAGCAGTTTTCAGACGGCATAAGGAGAAGCCGATATGGGATTAAGTGATGAAATTATTACCCGGATTGCGCGGGTCGGGGCCACCCATGCCCGGCCGCCACTGCCGCCTGCGGGCGGTGCCAGAGGGCCGGCAGCCGCACGCAAAGGCGACCCCATCCAGCATAAGAGTTTCTTTGGTGCCCTGATGGGGGCGGTGGCCGGTGCGCTGATTGGGGCAGCCATTTTTGGGGCGGTGGGATTGCTGGTTGCCGGTACGGGCGGATTGGGGGCGACCCTTATTGTAGCCGCTGCCGGCAGCGGGTTAACCTATCTGGCCAGTGATGCCATCGCGGCGGCCAGTTCTGCCGTCACGAACTTCGTTGACAGCTTCGGCTCACCGGACGGGGTGTTGAGCAGTGGGTCCGGTAACGTCATCATTGAAGGCATGCCCGCCGCACGAGCCACCATCGATATGGCGGCATGCAGCAAACATCCGACTCCGCCATTAATAGCGCAGGGCAGTGAGTCGGTGTTTATCAACGGCCAGCCGGCGGCACGGGTCGGCGATAAACTGGTGTGTGGTGCCGCCATCAAAGGCGGCGCCAGCAAGGTCTTTATCGGCTCCGGTCAGGGAACTTACCTGGAAATTGAAGAAGAATTCTCCGGCTGGCAGCGGGCGTTACTGGTGGCGGTAGAATTTCTGGTACCGCCGACACGCGGGTTGCTGAAAGGCGTCGGCAAACTGCTGACCAAAACCGGCCGGCAGGCAATATTAGCCGGGGCGAAGCTGGGCGCCAAAAAAGCCGGCAATGTTCTGAAGGGCAAAACGCTGGTGTGTGCCAAAACAGCGTTTAAGGCCAACAAAGGGGTCAAACGTTATACCCAGGCAACCAAAAAGTTCTTCTCAGGCGACCCGATAGACGTCACTACCGGCAGCCTGTCTGACCAGCGTACCGAGCTTGAACTGGGACAGACGATACCGCTGACCTTCACCCGCAGCTGGTCACCGGGATTACGGGGTTTACTGGGTGAAAACTGGCTGGACAACTTCTCCGAGGCCGTTATCGTCACCGGCGACCGGATAGAAGTTCTGACGCTGGAAGGCGCCTCCCTGCACTTCGCCCTGCCCCAGAGCGTAGACCACAGTATCAACCCGGAGCACCCGGAATTTACGCTGAGCCGGCAAAAACAGGGCTTCGTATTGACCGAGCGTAATCAGCCGGTCAGCAAATACTTTACCCAGCCGGGCATCTTAGCAACTGCTGGCACACAGCACTGGCAATTATCGGCCCTGCGTGACCGCAACGACAACACCATCGATTTTCATTACAACGAACAGCACCAGTTAAACCGGGTCACTCACAGCGACGGCCCGGAGCTGGCCTTGCTGTACCGTGAAGACGGCCTGCTGACTGACATCCGCCGCAGCGACAGTGGTCTCAATGACGTCATGGTGCGCTATGACTATCACGACAATGGCTGGCTGGCAGAAGCGGACAGTACCCAGCAATTCCGCCTGTTCTATGAATACAATGCACAGGGATGGATTAAACGCTGGTCGGACGGTGACCAGACTGCCGTGGATTATGTATATGATGCACAGGGGCGCTGCATTGAAAGCGTCGGCAGCGGGGGCTATTACCCCGTCCGGCTGGCCTATGAACCCGGTATCACCCGTTCCGCCACGCCACAGGGCCATACCACGACGTGGCATTATAACGTGGAGCAACAGGTTACTCAGGTGGAAACCCCGTGCGGTCATGTCACCCGGTATGAATACGATAACTGGGGTAACCTGCAACGGCAGATTTTGCCGGAAGGACAGGTCCTGCAACTGGATTATCTGGCGGATACCGGGCTGGTCACGGCATTTACCGATGCCGGCGGTGCCGTGTGGCAGTACCACTACGATGAGGATGACCGGCTGGCCAGCATGACCGACCCGCTGGGGCGGGTCTGGTGGCAGCAATACGATGATAAAGGTCATGCCGGGTGCTTTATTGCCCCGGACGGCAGCAAAACCACCCTGAGCCGCAATGCGTTCGGACTGATAACGAAGGCCGAAGATGACGAAGGCAATCAGCGGACCTGGGAATACGATGACCATCTGCGGCTGAGCCGGCTGTTTGATGAGGAAAACCGCAGCCTGCGGCTGGGTTACGACAGCCATGACCGGTTGCAGCGGCTGTCATCGGGGGGCGGAGCCTTATGGTCGTGGGAATATGACCGCCATCACCGCATCGCCTTAAGTGACCGCCCCAACAACAGCCTGGAGCGCTTCCGCCATGACCGCCACGGCAACCTGACCCGATGGACAGATGCCCGGGGCGTGGAATGGCAGATTGAATACGGGCCGTTTGACCTGCCGGTCGGCCGCCTTGACGGGGAAGGCCACCGCTGGCAGTACCGCTATGACCCTGACAGCCTGCAACTGCTGGAAGTCATTAACCCGCAGGGGGAAAGCTACCGTTATCAGCTGGATGCCGACGGGCGGGTGACCACGGAGACCGATTACGCCGGTACACAGTGGCATTATGCGTATGACGGCAATGGCAACTGCATTGAAAAGCGGGATGCACTGAATCAGGTCACCCGCTATGACTATGATGCCGCCGGGCAAATGACCGCGATGCACACGCCGGAAGGCTGCACCACTTACGCTTACGATATCCTGGGGCGTCTGCTCGAGGTGACTGCGCCGGACGCTGGACCGCTGACCTTTGAATACGATGATAAAGACCGCCTTATCCGCGAAACCCAGGCATACGGCAATATCACCCGCGATTACCCGGACAATACGCAGGTAACGCGCACCCTGCTCATCCCGGATGGCGGCCAGTGGACCGCCACCATGCAAGCAAACAAAGCAGGCGAACTGAGTCTGCTCAACATCAATGGCGGGCACCGGCTCTCGTTTGAACGGAACGAAGACGGACACGAATGCTACCGCCAGTCGGACAGGGGCTTCATTCTGCGTCAGGAACATACTCTCATGGGGCAACTGAGCTGGCAGCGCGCAGGCCGCAATACCAGCCCGGAGTTCTTCGCCGCCGGTGATCTGGCAGACATCCCACAACCGACGCTCTCGGGTTTAGACCGGGAATATCACTACGACGCCGCCCTCAATCTGGTGGCCGCCAACGATGAACGGCAGTGGCTGCGTTATGTGGTCAACGGCAACGGCCAGATCACGTCGGTCAGTGACGGCGAGCGGCTGCGGGAGCATTATCAGTATGATACCTGTGGTTACCCCGCCCGCCGTTTTGACGGCCGGCACGAAATTGACAACGAGCGGCTCTACCAGAAAGGGCACCGGCTACGGCAGGCAGGCCAGCACCTGTTCGAATACGACGAGGCCGGACGGATGACCGCCATGCAGCTGTGGCAGGAAGGCCATCGCCCACAACTGACCAGATTCCGCTGGAACAGCCAGAATCAGCTGATCGGCGTGCAGACCCCGGGCGACCAGCAATGGGATTATCGCTACGATGCCTATGGGCGGCGCATCGAAAAAGCGTGTCAACAGGCGGGGATGCGCACCACCTACCTGTGGGACGGGGATGTGCCGGCGGAAATCCGCGAATACCGGCATAACCGGCTGTACAGCATCCGGCATCTGGTGTTTGATGGCTGGCAGTTACTGGCGCAGCAGGTACAATTTTTTACCCTGAACCCGGAAAACCGCCGTGAACTGATTGCCGGTGAGGTGCAGACGCAATATGCTGTCTGTGCTCCGACGGGAGAACCGCTGGCACTGTTTGACCCGCAGGGCCACCGCGTCTGGCGTCAGCCACAACAGAGCCTGTACGGAGTGCAATTGAAAGCCGCTGGCGAAAATGCTGAACTGAATCCGGAAATGCAGTTTGCAGGCCAGTGGCTCGATGCAGAGAGCGGTTTAGTCTATAATCGGTTCAGATATTTCTCGCCAGAGGCGGGTGTGTATCTGACGCCAGATCCGCTGGGAATTCAGGGTGGTGAAAATTTATATGCGTATGTTGAAAATCCTCTTTCTTGGATTGACCCACTCGGTTTGGCTGGATGCTCGACCAAGTTAGGTAAAAATATGATGGCGGATATGGGGTTACCACGTTCAACTAAATGAAGTGGTTATCAGGCTCATCATGTTATTCCCAAACAATACGCTAGTCATCCTGCCTTGAAAAAAATTAAGTATGATATCGACAATGCAGCAAATGGAATTTTTTTAAGAGAGGTGGATAAAGGTGTTAGTGCAATGGCAAGGCATCAAGGTAACCATAATGGTTACTCTAAAGCGATTAAAAATGCATTAGACAAAATAGATCTAAATCAGTCTGTTACGGAGATATCGAAACAGGTTGCTAATATACAAAACTTGGCTAAAAAAGGGATGATGAATGGAACACCGATCAGAGCTAAGGATATTTGGAAAGGAAAATCTAAGATAGGCAATAAAATAGCTTTAGACATGTGGAATAAAATTTTAGGAGTGTAATGATGAAAGGCTTGAATAAGAAGTTTGTAACTGAACCAATGCGTTTTTTATTTTTAGATGACCTTTTATCAGGAAAGGGCCAGTTATCTTCTGATGTTATTTTATTGGAGGATAAAGATAAATCTCTAAAATTATCATTTAGTCAAGACCTTCCAGATGGATACTTAGTATGGCAAGATCTTATAGAAAATAACGTTGGTGAGTTTTCCTTAGAAGATAACTATTCTGAAGCCGAAGATTACTTAGAAGATATTGACGAAGAATATGGTGATTTACAAGAAGAAAAGATATTATCTTATAGAAAATCCAAGATAAAAAAGATAAACACAGAGTATGACGATTTTTATTTTGAAATTTTAGATGATATATACTATCAGTTAAAAATGCTATCTATACAAAGATATATATTAGGAAATAAAAATGAATCATTATTAGAAAAAATGTTCAATATATATAAAGAAGGCTTTTATCCATGTGGGATGACTAAGGATAAAAAAATAGTCGCTTTTAATCCACAGAGATTAAAAATCAGTTGATATAGAAGGTATATAAACAAAAAAACCGGAAAATCCTTGTGATCTTCCGGTTTTCTTACCCTGAAAAATATCCAAGTCATGTTAGCTCTGCGGTGATCACTGGGTTCATATAACAAGTACATTACATACTCTTCATAACCACAATCATAATTTTTGAAAAAGAAGACAATACATGATAAACCCAATCCAACACGAAATAACCTTTCCAGAAGCAACTGTCTTGAACACGATTTTTATGGCGTTATCTGATGATACGAATCATTCCATTCTTCATCTTTTCTAATCATCGCATTTAAGATGGTCAGCAGTTTGCGCATACAAGCCACAAGAGCC
>NZ_CAWQTY010000241.1:0-7815 GCF_963897815.1 Xenorhabdus sp. Sc-CR9 | reverse complement strand
CATCGCAGTCAACTCGGTTTTCTACTGGAAATCGCCGCAGGCCTCATTGCGTATACATTCCAACCTAAAAAACCGAGTTTGAATTTACGGAATAATGATATCGCTATTCTTAAACGAAGCTGAGGTTTATTAGCCACCTCTTTTTTGTCGCCGTGTACCTCAGTCCATGCGGTCGAAAAAATCCGCGACAGGTTAAATTCATCCATCGGTTTTTCAGTCGTTACCACCGTCTGATTTGAGCGGTGTACCTGACAAAAAACATACGCTTCAGCGTGTTCAGTTAAGCCTGACACTTGAAGCCATTCCCGCAGGCGGGCGGATGCCCTAGGACTGAGCGCTTTGGTTAGCCCCTGCCCGTCAACCTGGGTTTTGGTGTAACCAATATGCAGCATGATACTGCCATCACGGTTAAATATCACATCCCTAACCTTCAGGCGAGCCAGGTTGGAAACACGCAATAACGTATTGTAGGCCACAAACAGGAACGCCAGATTACGGCTGTCTTTCAGCTGTGCCGATGCATTCCAGGCGGTATCAATCCGGTTCAGGTCATCAATTCTAAACGGGATAGCCTGACCTTCTTTTTCGCCGTTCACGACCGCGACCCGATGAATTTTTTTTAATATCCGTTTCACTTTCTGACTGTCACCGGCCGGAATTAAGCCCGCCTGCCGATGTAACAGGTTCAGCATGGCGGCATAGTTACTGAGGGTGGCGGGAGCCAGTCCGCTTTCATGCAACTCCCACAGGTAATCACGCAGGTAATCGGGATCGACCGGCAGATAAGGACGCCCCTTAGCAATACACCAGTGGCACCATAACCGTGTGGTCTTCATCAGCTGCTGCCAGGTGTTGTCCGCAAAAGCTTCTTTGTATTTCATAAACGCATTGAGGTTACGCAGTACGTCATCATTTAGATCCGGATTATCCGCAATGGATATCACATCACGGCTCACCGGGGATAAATTACCCGCCATAACTCACTCCTTATATCTGATCGCGCTACGTAAAAAGTCACGTATTAACCCCTCGCCGAGTGACCCAGATTTCACGTAGGCGCATCCATTGTTATTAACAAAAACCGCCAGAAATTAATTTCCAAAGTCGCCATGTCAGTTCGAAATCAATAAAACGTACATCAAGGAATGATCACGCATGGAACAGTTGCCGCAACAAAAAATTGTGCCACTGGAGGTGTTCCCTTTCCATCACGATCGCTTCTAACATGGGATAACTATTTTTTACTTATTCTAGAATTTTTAGAGTGCCTATACATCATGAAAATGACGAAGTTTGGTGAATTCTCAGCTGATGGTAAGAGTACACATAACTGAGCACTCATGTATCATGATGAGCTATGAATAACACCTCCATATTAATGCGTAATCATCCCGTAAATTAGTCCCATTTATATTTAGAGATCTTCCTGCATACTAAAAGTACTCACTCATCGAGGAAATAGCTATGCGAAGGTAGTCAAAACATGGGGTAATTCCCATATCTGCCAGCGATAGCTAAAACATGGGGTGATTCCCACACAAACCTGCGTTGGAACTGTTCCAAGATGATCAAAAAATCAGGTTTATTTTTGGGAAGGTAAAAGTTATGTGTATTGATTGGCTCATTCGGGCGTCAGGGCAGTCAGCCTGTTTTGATATACAAAAGATTAACTATTTTTTCTTTCTAATGCAGCGAGAAAAGCTGAACAATATTAGTGAAGTACGATTATTTATTGCTGTCTGCTTTTATCTAACTGTCTATTATAGCTGTTCTATGAATAGATAAAAACAAAAAAACAACTGGTGAGGTTGACTTTTTTGTTTTTTGACCTAATACAGACAATTGTTAACAAGCAAGTCAGAATTCGGCTTGAACACGATGCCTTAAAATTAACATAACTAGAATAAGTTATTGAGTTTATAAAATCAAACTGTTGATTAGAACTTATCGTTTTTAGGTCAAAATTTAGAACTAAAAAAATGATTAATAAGCATGCTAAACATGGGGTGCTTCCCACGCTGGCTAGTTTTGGCGTTAGGGCAGTAAGGAACAATGTCAGATAATCGTCACGAGTTTAAACGAGGCGGTTGCTGCACACGGCAAAGTCGAGGTGCATAATGCCTATCGGGTGTTTAAATCCGCTGTAAACTCGAACCTTGCCTCCGTCATTGAACGCGTGCAGACGTTTCCACATTATCGCCGTTTCGAAGAAAATTATTCTCTGACTGATGGGGTATTTGTAACGGATTTTGCAAATTTTTTTGCTGATACGGTGGTGTTGGACTTTATTGAAGAACACGAAATCACCGAATCCGTGTTTCTGGCCGTTCAGCAACGTGATGAGTTAATCGACAGGGTTAATGATCATTACCGCCAATCACGCTATGAAGACGCATTCTGGGATAAAATCAAGGTCAAGGTCGGTCTGATTTATCAGGAGAGTGTCGATCAAGCCAATGCCGAGAAAACCCGAATAGCGCAGGAAGCCCAGGAAATCCGCGCGCTGTCCGTTGGGACAAACCCAATCACAAAGTGCGTTCCCCCTCATGCTGTCGCGTTGGAAAAGTTAACTAAAAATCCCGAATTGCTGAAGGGTAATCATGAACATTACGTCCAGGTGCGTTTTTTTGCCACTGCGAAGTAAATACTTCTGATATTTATACGCGTTTGCATTCAATACGTAACGGTGGATTACGCCACAAAAAAACAGGTGAACACCTCAGAGCGGAAGGGCAGCGAAAAGGTTATCCCGATGTGTCTCTTGATTTAGCTAAAGGGTGTTATCACGGTATGCGCCTTGAGTTTAAACATGGCGCCAATAAACCGTCTACCGAACAAAAACAATGGCTGAATAGCTTATCAGCGGATGGCTATTACTGTGTAGTTGTTTATGGCGAACACGAAGCTACTTATCTTCACAAGGTATGCAGGTGAATCAACAAATTACTTTCTTATCGGATGGTGCCGATAATCTCAGGGATCTGCAATTTAACTTGTACCCCGAATCGCAGCACGTACTGGATTGGTTTCATATCACGATGCGTCTGACAGTACTAAAACAATATGCCAGAGGGGTATCGAAAAACACCCCTGAACCTGGTGCAGAATTATTGGACGCTTTAACCAGTACAAAATGGTATCTCTGGCATGGCAATGTGATTAAGGCATTAGAACAGCTAGAGGATTGTGCTGAGATGTGTGATGAGGACATCCCGCATTATGATAATAAGAAATCCTTATCAAAACATATCGATGAAATGTACACCTACATTGAAAATAACAGCATGATGATCCCGAATTATGGTGAAATGTACCGCTATGGTGAACCCATTTCCTCTTCATTTGTTGAATCGACGATCAATGAAGTGATTGCCTAACGGATGGTGAAAAAGCAGCAGATGCAATGGAGCCAGCAAGGTGCGCATGACTTACTCCAGACCCGCACAGCCGTACTTAATGATGATTTGAAAACCCAATTTGGGCATTGGTATCCGGGCATAAAATTAGGTGACGAAACGGAGCATTCTTGGACAGAAAAGATTGCTGCATAAGTGCCCCACAGATTTTTATGGTCTCCTTATAGTGTTTTTTTCGTCAAAAAACATCGTTTGCATCATGGATACCAGAGTTAGACCGAGAACCTTTGAGATGAAATACATTACACAGTCTCATTTCAAGCCGCGCAATGGCCTCTCTATTGATTTTTCAACAACGGTTATTTCCGCTGGTGGGATTAAAGACGATGAAAAAAAGCTGCAAGAAATGCGGCCTTATTACGTAAGATTTGGGATGACATTATCCGTAAAAGAATGATGGATACTACGTCTTAGAAATATTTTCTTTTGATGTTTCATTTTTGAGATATGAGGAGATTTTACTCAGTACAAGTGAAATTAGCAATGATCTATGCTGGTAGTATGATTGGTTTATTTTGTTGGATGTATCTGTGCTGCTACTTGCTGGGGTTATCGTCATTGGGGTGAAACGGAGGTTAATGGCTTTATCAATTTTCCAGCTTATTTAGGCTAAATCTTGGCGAACAAGGGGGTTGTTTTACCCCCGTAAAGAAAGAAAATGGCACTATTCTGGCAAAGCATTACGGGGATTTTAGGTTTAGCGAACAAGGGAAGATTACCTCTTAGAGGACATTTCGCTCTTTAGCCGCTCAGTAATCAACTGCTCAATCTCTTTTAAAAGATTGGAATTTAATCTATTAAACTCGAATTTTACCTTGCGCCCATTGGCGCTACGGCTAATTCTGGCATATTTGTCTTTATTATCGAAAGAAATTAGATCAGTAGTTTCCCAACCTTTTGCTTGAGTGTTTGATGTCATCAGCTCTAAAGCAACAGTTAAATTATCCATGATGGAACGCTGTTTGCCTTCTATTTCACTGTCACGGACATCAGTTACTTCCGTTTCGATAGCTATTTCGGCACATAAATCATCAAGGTTAAGTTTATTCTTTTCTGCTAGCTTCTGAATTTTTGCCAAGCGTGAATAGAAACTATTTGGGATACCTTCCGAATCAGGGAAAATAGATATCAATCTCTCATCAACCAACGCAGCTTGAATACGTTTACGAATAGATTCCACACTTAAACCCAGATATCGTCCCAATTCTTCGTTGGTGTTAAAACCAAGGGACTTCATTTTTTCTTGGTACTGCTTTCCAACTTCTCGAAATGAGAATTTTTTTGAGCTCTGTGATGCGTTGATCAGTTCGTTGATATCTTCTACTGTTAAATCATCCGGTAATACCCACAGTGGCATATCTGCTTTCGTTTTTAGGCAGCAATACCTGCGTCGGCTACCTTCGATAAGAAAGAATTTATTATCATGTTTAATTGCAACGCCTTCGGTATCGACTCCTCTTAGCCGAATCTGCTCCAAAATATCGCGAACTGCGTGGTCATCTAAGGCCTTTTGGTTACGAGGATTCATCTCGTGGATAACAGTTTGACTCGCGATTTGATCGGCGTTGATAACGACATGTTCAGCTTCAACTTTACGTCCACCAGAAAGGGTAAATAAACGCTTTAATTTTTGTGTAGGTTTTAATGAAGACAATCCACTTTTTTGTTCAAAGCTGGTTCTCTTTAGCCCGCCCAGGTAAATGTCTTTATTACTACCACGTTCTATATCTGTCATTGTTTATCACTCACTTTTAGTAGAGATAATCTTTATTTCATTTATCAGTTGCTGATACACCGACTGCACAGACATTTCAGCAAGATCAAGTTGCTTAGGTGAACACAATCCTTCAGATTTTTTGATATCAAGAATAGTTCTTCCCTTTTCTGCAGCAACGCCAAATGCCTCAGAATGCTTTATATTGGTTGTCATAAATTTGTCTTGAACAGTTCTAACAAGTTTATTCAATGTTCGCATTTCGTGTGGGCTTTTATCATCAACGTTTACAGCAAGGATTTTCATCCATTTAATGTTTTCACCACGTGAAGGGAACTGTTCCAAGCGAGATGCGAGCGTTAGCATGTAATTTGTTGTTGAGGCAAAATCATATTCACGAGGAGTGATAGGCACCAACAATCCATCAGCAGCTTCCGTGATTGACCATATGATCGGAGAGTCTTGAGGTGGAGTGTCGATAAAAATTAAGTCGTATTTATTTTTCAACACAGGAATAACAACATCACGGAATCGGGTTAGCAGAGCATTCCTTTCTTCCTTGCTCATACTCCAGTATATGTCGGTGAATCTATCATCTGTGGGGAAAGCTGGAATTACATCAAGATTAGGCAAATGAGTGCTAAACGGAATACTGCTAATAATTTCTTCTTCTGAACAGCCAACGTTGGTGTACTGAGCGAATTCACCTTCTGGTTCATAGTTAGCAAGTAAGATATCAGTAATTGTCAGAAAAACATCATCTTCAGATGTTGAACGTATCATATTGCTACCAATAGAACCTTGAGGGTCACAATCAATGATACAAACTCGTGCATTCAGATTCAGATCCAATGCGGCTGCTGTCCCTAATGTCACTGTTGTTGTGCTTTTTCCTGTCCCACCTTTATGGTTTTCCGTAACAACAACTTGGGGAAGATACATATCGCTATACTTAGGCGCACCCAACTCGTTCATAATGGTTTGGATATCGAAACGGGTATAGAGATGATTCTTATTTTGGTAAATAGGTTCACCGATCATTTTCTGACTTTCTAATTCAGCCAGCATTTTACTAAAAATATTCCTAGATTTTCCAAATAAGTCAGCCAATGCTGTCTTGTTCATGCAGTGGTTGTAAATTAATCGGTCTAGTCCATCTACCTGCTCGTCAGAAACACTTACGCGAAAAGATTCCGTAATTGATTCTTTGAGTGATAGTTGTTCGCTTTTCATACGTTGCCCGATGGCTAATATATCTGCTAATAATTTCATGTACAAATTTCCTTCATTGTTTTAGTGCATTATAGTTAAAATAAATCATTAAAAAAGAAATAGTGCATTGAATTGAATTAAAGTGCACTTAAATGCACTTTCATTGATTTGTTATATATTTTTTATTTTGAGAACATAAATTATGCTTTTAAATATTCGTCATGAACGAATTGCTGAAGCATCGTTCTATAGGATGGTGATAAATTGGATATGTTCTAATCGTGCATTTTTGTATTAAAAATAAGCGTCACTTGGCGAACAAGGGGGTTGTTTTATTTTGATGGAAAAAAGGTATTACTTTGATAAAACCTCTTTTGTGGTTAACTTTTGAGGTGATGGGTACTGCTAGGGGAAAAATGCTGAAGAATGAATGACACAGTGTTTTCATTATGGTGCAATAAAATTGCTCTAATGGAACATATTAATGCTTGTGTATCATCCCTGTATTGGGCGTTTACTTGGGTCGATAGGGATGAACTGGCAGGAACACGTATCTAATTTCAATAGGCTGCGTGCTGAAAATGGAATCAGCATCCGTGAATATGCCGAACATTATAACCTCAATCCCAATACCGCCCCAGTCGATGATCAAACTCATGATCACACTGCAATACATGATCACCGTTTTACCCCCCAAAAAACCAACCGAGAAAAAGGGAAATCGGCTAAAACCCGCGCCCCGCCTGACGCCATGCCGGAAAAAAGTGGGGAGCAGACACTCGCGAACGACCTTTGCAGGTCAAAAGCGCAAAAAGCCGGAACGCGAAAGTGATCACGTCACCGGAGGTGATCATGCCGCCGCAAAAATTACCCTGGGGAGCAGGCCGTCGCTTGGCGGTGGGCAATGAAGCCGCCATGAAACATGGCCGGTACGCTGTTCCCAGAAGCATTGATTTAGACAACGCGGATGCCTTGATAGCGGCCAATGAGGATTTTATTCTGTTCCAGACCAGTAACAGGGATTCGGCCTGAGCCAGCACGGTGTTATCCGTCAATAGCGCCACAGGGCGGCAAGCCTCACCCTGCGTATTGATATCGGTATATACCGCGTGTTTGAATACGATTTTCATCCATTCACTGCGGACTTTCAGAAAGCCTTTATACTTTTCTTCAAAAATGCTGTCATTGAAAGCATCCATTGGTCACTCCTAACGGGTTATATCTTGAACATACCTATTTATAACTTTATCAGGTTTGGTAAAAGTAATAAAAAATTAAGTACTCAAGAAAAGTTAATTGCAAATTTGTCGCCATAACCTTTCAACAAAGTATTTAACTCATACTCCATGGTATCCTGAGTCCAAGTGATAAAACGTCGCCAGCGGTATTTGGCCTGTTTCCAGACGATTTCAATCAGATTCAGCTCTGGGCTGTAAGCGGGAAGATAGAGTAAAAGCATGTTGTGTTCTCGTA
>NZ_CAWQTY010000240.1:0-8379 GCF_963897815.1 Xenorhabdus sp. Sc-CR9 | reverse complement strand
TACAAAATTATAAATAGATACAGATTAGGGGAATATTAGTTCTGTAACAAACATATAAATTCGCAAACATATGCAATTTTGTAAATAACAACACTAATTGAAATATGTTGTATAGGTGAAAAAAGAAAAAAGGGAAATTGGTTTAAGGCTGTATTACATGATAATTTTCTAGAAATTAGTAAATCAGGTTATTTTTATACTAAAAAAATCGTGTTTAATGAATTAATCACAGAAATAAAAACTATTTCCAAAATTTTCTCAGAAGATTTTTCTATTAACTATCTGAGTGAAAATATTATTTTACTCACTTATCAATCTTATGAAATTGATGAGATTGGTAACCTATTCAACCAAGCTCTTCGTTCATCAATTTGGCAATTATCTTCGGACAAAAAATGGCAACTGAGATTTCATCAGGGCACACTCATGACGTGCTAAGGTAAAAATGGCCCAATATTTGGGCCATTGAGAGTTAATTAATGGGATTTTTTATCATTCAATGAGTAAAACGAGCTTTACGTCTTTTCACAATCTGGAATCCAATCGCCAGAATAATAAACCAAACTGGCGTGGCGATTAATGCTTGTCGGGTATCTGGCTGTAAAGACAGTAATATCAAGACAAAAGCAAAAAAAGCCAGACATACCCAAGACATCACAATACCAAACGGCATTTTGTACACCGAGGCCTGATGCAAGGCTGGACGGCATTTTCTATAAGCGAGGTAGGAACATAAAATCATGCTCCAAATAAACATAAACAGGATTGCAGAAACAGTTGTCACCAAAGTAAAAACATGCATTACATCGGGAATAAAATAGATCAAAACGATGCCAAAAGAGAGACATAGGCAAGTAAAGATCAACCCCGAGGCAGGAACTGAACGACGGGAAAGACGACTAAACTGCGTTGGTGCATTTTTTTCTTTAGCCAAGCCAAATAACATTCGACTGGTGGAGAAAACACCACTGTTCGCCGATGAGGCGGCAGAAGTCAAAACCACAAAATTGACAATACTGGCAGCAGCAGGCAGCCCAATTAAGACAAATAATTCTACAAAAGGGCTTTTATCCGCAATAATGGCTCGCCACGGAGTAACCGACATAATCACAATTAAAGCCAAAACATAAAATGTAATAATACG
Source organism: Xenorhabdus sp. Sc-CR9 (assembly GCF_963897815.1). Taxonomy (NCBI): domain Bacteria; kingdom Pseudomonadati; phylum Pseudomonadota; class Gammaproteobacteria; order Enterobacterales; family Morganellaceae; genus Xenorhabdus; species Xenorhabdus sp. Sc-CR9. Next base: position 7,235 of record NZ_CAWQTY010000240.1, on the reverse strand, counting down.
GATTGGAATGGCATTAATCGCTTTTGGCAAAGATTTCATCGGGTTTTTAGTTTCCGCCGCAGCAGTTCCCACTAACTCAATACCAACAAAAGCAAATATCGCAATCTGAAACCCAGCAAAGAAACCACTCAACCCCATTGGAAACATGCCATCATCATTCCAGACATTAGAAAATGCAGCAACATGCCCGGCCGGAGATTGGAAGTGAATGCCAATCAATATGCCGCCTGTAACAATCAACGCAATAATCGCAATAATCTTGATCATGGCAAACCAGAATTCCAGCTCACCAAACAATTTTACCGTTGCGAGATTCAACGTCAGCAATACCAGCACACACAGTAGCGAAGTCGCCCACTCTGGAAAGTTTGGTACCCAATACCCGACATAGGCAGTGATGGCAACAATATCCGCGATACCTGTAATTACCCAACAGAACCAGTAAGTCCAGCCCACAAAAAAACCCGCCCACGGTCCTAATAAATCTGCTGCGAAATCACTGAACGACTTGTAGTGCAAATTGGAAAGCAATAATTCTCCCATGGCACGCATAACAAAAAACAACATAAATCCGATGATCATATAAACAAAAATGATCGACGGACCCGCAAGAGAGATTGTTTTACCTGATCCCATAAACAGGCCAGTGCCGATGGCACCACCAATCGCAATTAGCTGTATATGTCGGTTCGTGAGACTCCGCTGTAGATGCGAGCCTTCAGTTTCAGGAGTGTGAATGGGTTGTATTTTTTCTTCCATAGCTATATCCAATTTATTCTCACAGCATGGCCTTAATACCCTCAAGCTGCGTTTAAGGGAATATTGTGACATAGACAACAGCGGTATTAACAGAAGGATTTCACATGAAAAACAGGACGGTTACAATTCAACCTATTAGCAGAGAGCACATAGTGCACATTTCATTCATTTAGTACAAAGTGATTGTTTTCTTAAATGCCTTCAATTGGTAATATCTTTTCGTATGGTTTCCTTACCAAAGCCCCTGAAAATCAGAGGCTTTTTATCATAATAAATTTATTTATTGTTATAATGCGCTGCTGCTTCTTCGAAGCGCTGCTGTATCGCTTGATTTGGTGCTTTCCCCAGCAGACTCACCGCCACAATAGTAATAGTTGCAAAGATAAAGCCAGGAATGATTTCATATAAATCGAACCAATGGAATTTCATCCATACCAATACTGTGATGGCTCCCACCAGCATACCAGCCAACGCACCATCGCGTGTCATACGTTTCCAAAGCACCGACATCAGAACGACCGGACCAAACGCCGCGCCAAAACCGGCCCAAGCATAGCTGACCAATGACAATACTTTATTGTTTGGATTAATAGCGATCACAATAGAAATGATTGCCACCATCAAAACCATCATGCGACCAACCCATACCAATTCTTTTTGGCTGGCTTTGGTGCGTATAAATGCTTTATAGAGATCTTCAGTCAGTGCGCTGGAGCAAACCAATAACTGGCAGCTTAACGTACTCATGACTGCCGCTAATACCGCAGACAATAACACTCCCGTAATCCACGGATTAAACAGAAGCTCACCTAACTCCATAAAGATACGTTCACGATTTTGTAAAACTGGAGCTGCCTGATCTGGGTACATCTCAAAATAGGCTATACCAAAGAACCCAACAGCTACAGTGCCCGCAAGACACAGGAACATCCATGTCATACTGATACGACGAGCTTTATGAATAGTTTGGTGGGAATCTGCTGCCATAAAACGGGCTAAAATATGCGGCTGACCAAAATAGCCTAATCCCCATCCCATTAAAGAAATAATGGCAATGATGTTCAGGTTCTTAAACATATCTAAATAAGCGTGATTTTTTGCCTCAATAACATTGATAGCCGTATCAACCCCTCCTACTTTAAACAAGATCAATACGGGTACCAAAATCAAAGCAAAAATCATCAAAGTCGCCTGAACGGTATCCGTCCAGCTTACAGCAAGGAAACCACCCAGAAAGGTATAGGCAATCGTTGCCAGCGCACCTAACCAAATCGCTTTTTCATAGCTAATGCCAAAAGTATTTTCAAACAATAAACCACCAGCAACAACACCTGAAGCACAGTAAATAGTAAAGAAAATCAGGATAACCAGTGCGGAAATGATACGCAGTATTTTGCTTTTGTCGTCAAAGCGATTCGTAAAATAATCTGGTAATGTCAACGCGTTATTGCTTACTTCGGTATGTACTCGTAATCTACCCGCGACCCACCGCCAATTTAAGTACGCCCCCAATAGCAGCCCCAATGCAATCCAACTTTCTGAAATACCTGAGAAAAAAATTGCGCCTGGCAATCCCATTAATAACCAGCCACTCATATCAGAAGCGCCAGCAGATAATGCTGTTACCACACTCCCCAATCGCCGGCCACCCAGTATGTAGTCATCAAAGTTTTTGGTGGACCGATAAGCTATGAAACCTATTAGTAACATCCCTGCGATGTAGATAATGAAGGTAATAAGCATTGGTGAATTTACTGTCATGCAGGTTCTTCTCCATAGTATTTTTATAAATCATGTATCCGCAAATGCATGATCTGCGTAAATCATGTTATCTGTACTGTAAATAGTTTCTGCAGTACCTAGCCCTATTCTGTCAGGCTATAAAAGTTGTGCCCAAAGATAACATTAATTTCTGTATGTATTATTTGTGAATGTGATTATTCAAAAATTACATTCCATCCTAATTTACTTAAAACATTTTTAACAACCAATTAACTCGGTTTTTTATAAAAAACGCTTGCTAAATCACATTTATCATTTAAAAAGTTGCACCTTTCATTAAATAATAGGTTTCACCTAACATTCATGAATGATTATAATAAAATCAATTTATATCAATTATATGAATATGTAACCCTCATAACGCTCACCAAAAAAATAATAAAAACAAGATTAATTTCACAAATCCAGCATAACTGCTTTTAACAAAGTTGCACAAAGTTGCAACATAGCAGATATTGTCACGTAACTTGGTTAAGTCTTGCCTATTAAGGAGTAAGAATGGGTAGTACCACTATGGGCGTGAAGCTCGACGAAGCAACGCGTAATCGTATCAAAGCTGCTGCACAACGAATTGAACGCACACCACACTGGCTGATTAAGCAAGCCATTTTCAATTATCTTGAACGTCTGGAAAATGAGGAAAAGATCCCAGAAATATCAGCGAATCAGGATAACAAAGAAGAAAAGATTTCCGAAGAAGAATCACCTATTGAGGCACCTTATCAACCATTTCTGGATTTTGCCGAGCATATTTTACCCCAAACGGTGAAACGTTCTGCAATTACCTCAGCCTATCGCCTGCCCGAAACACAAGCTGTCCCGATGCTGCTGCAACGTGCGCAACTTTCAGAAGAACAAGCTAAGGCGACTCACAAACTCGCTTATTCCATCGCAGAAAAACTACGTCAGCAAAAACAAGGTGTCGGGCGCGCAGGTTTAGTACAAGGATTGTTGCAGGAGTTTTCATTGTCTTCACAGGAAGGTGTAGCACTGATGTGCCTTGCCGAAGCTTTGCTGCGTATTCCTGATAAAGCCACCCGTGACGCACTGATCCGCGACAAAATCAGCAACGGTAATTGGCATTCCCATTTAGGCCAAAGCCCTTCTATGTTTGTCAACGCTGCAACATGGGGATTGCTGTTCACCGGTAAGCTGGTATCTACCCATAATGAAGCCAAGTTATCCAACTCTTTGAATCGCATCATCAGCAAGAGCGGCGAGCCATTGGTACGTAAAGGCGTGGATATGGCAATGCGCCTGATGGGAGAACAATTTGTTACAGGGGAAACCATCGCTCAAGCTCTTGCCAATGCCCGTAAGCTCGAAGAAAAAGGGTTCCGTTACTCCTATGATATGCTGGGTGAAGCCGCCCTGACCGAGGAAGATGCACAGGCCTATATGGTTTCCTATCAGCAGGCTATCCACGCTATTGGCAAAGCTTCCAATGGTCGCGGCATTTATGAAGGACCGGGGATTTCTATCAAACTTTCTGCTCTGCATCCCCGCTATAACCGCGCCCAGTATGATCGTGTTATCGATGAACTCTATCCACGCTTACTCTCTCTGACCTTACAAGCGCGTCAGTACGATATTGGTATCAATATTGATGCAGAAGAAGCCGACCGTTTGGAAATTTCTCTCGATTTGCTGGAAAAACTCTGTTTTGAACCGAAATTGGAAGGCTGGAACGGTATTGGGTTTGTCATTCAGGCTTACCAGAAACGCTGCCCGTTCGTCATTGACAGCATTATTGATTTGGCACAGCGCAGCCGCCACAGGTTAATGATCCGTCTGGTGAAAGGCGCTTATTGGGATAGCGAAATCAAGCGTGCTCAAACTGATGGTCTGGAGGGCTATCCGGTGTATACCCGCAAAGTCTATACCGATGTATCTTACCTCGCCTGCGCCCGCAAACTACTTTCCGTGCCAAATTTAATCTATCCACAATTTGCTACTCATAACGCTCACACTTTGTCTGCTATTTATCATCTGGCCGGACAGAACTATTATCCGGGTCAATATGAATTTCAGTGTCTGCATGGAATGGGTGAACCGCTTTATGATCAAGTCGTTGGTAAGATCGCTGATGGTAAACTCAATCGTCCATGCCGTATTTATGCGCCAGTGGGAACACATGAAACATTGTTGGCCTATCTGGTACGTCGCTTACTGGAAAACGGTGCAAATACTTCATTCGTCAACCGCATAGCAGATACTTCACTGCCAATTGATGAACTGGTCGCAGATCCCGTGAAAATCGTACAGGAATTGGCACAAACCGAAGGGCAAATCGGTCTGCCACATCCTAAGATCCCTCTGCCACACGATTTATACGGCAAAAACCGTGCTAACTCCTCAGGATTGGATCTTTCCAATGAACATCGTTTGGCTTCTCTTTCTAGTGCGTTGCTGAGTTCATCAATGGAAACATGGAACAGTGAACCGCTATTGGGTGGTGATTACCAACATAAGGGAGAGTTACCTGCTACCAAGCCTGTCAGCAATCCAGCTAAGTTCTCCGATTTGGTGGGTTACGTACGAGAAACCACCGAGCAAGAAGTCAGCCATGCATTGAATGTCGCCACCGATGCCGGCGCAATTTGGTTTGCAACACCACCGTCAGAACGTGCGGCAATTTTAGTGCGTGCGGCTGAGTTGATGGAAAATAACCTGCAATCACTGCTCGGTATCTTAGTCCGTGAAGCGGGTAAAACTTTCAATAATGCGATTGCCGAAGTGCGCGAAGCTGTGGATTTTCTCCATTATTATGCGGGGCAAGTCCGCCAAGATTTCGCCAATGATACACATCGCCCGTTAGGGCCTGTGGTATGTATCAGTCCGTGGAACTTCCCTCTGGCAATTTTTACCGGGCAAATCGCCGCTTCATTAGCAGCAGGTAATAGTGTTCTGGCAAAACCCGCAGAACAAACACCATTGATTGCCTCCGTTGCAGTGAAAATGCTCCATCAAGCGGGCATTCCCCGTGATGTGCTGCAATTATTACCGGGGCAAGGAGAAACCGTAGGAGCATCACTGGTTGGTGACGAGCGCGTACGTGGCGTGATGTTTACCGGTTCTACTGAAGTTGCCAGCTTGTTACAACGCAATATTGCCGGTCGTCTTGATGCTCAAGGGCGTCCAACCCCATTGATTGCGGAAACCGGCGGGTTGAATGCCATGATAGTCGATTCTTCTGCCTTGACCGAACAGGTTGTCACCGATGTTGTTGCCTCCGCTTTTGACAGTGCAGGCCAACGCTGCTCTGCCCTACGTATTCTGTGTATTCAGGAAGATGTTGCTGAAAAAACTATCACCATGCTGAAAGGCGCAATGGCTGAGTGCCGGATGGGGAATCCTGAGCATTTATCGACAGATATAGGCCCTGTGATTGATGCAGAAGCGAAAACCAACATCGAACGCCATATCCAAACTATGCGAACCAAAGGCCGGATGATTTATCAGGCAGTACATGAAAATGACACCGACAATCAGGAATGGTTACAAGGTACTTTCGTCAAACCAACGCTTATCGAGCTGGAAAGTTTTGACGAAATGAAGAAAGAAATTTTCGGTCCTGTTCTGCATGTCGTACGTTTCAAGCGTAATGAATTAGAGCAGTTGGTGGATCAGATTAACGCTTCGGGTTATGGCCTGACATTGGGCATTCACACCCGCATTGATGAAACCATCACACAAGTGACTGGCAAAGCTAAAGTCGGCAATTTATATGTCAATCGCAATATGGTTGGTGCGGTTGTCGGCGTACAGCCATTTGGTGGTGAAGGCCTGTCAGGTACAGGGCCAAAAGCCGGCGGGCCTCTGTATTTGTACCGCTTGCTGTCACAGCGTCCTGTCAATGCAGCCAGTCAAACATTGGAACGTCAGGATGCAGAATATGAGCTGGATTCCAAAATTCGGGTTGCTCTGCACTCCCCCCTCAACAAACTGGCAGACTGGGCAACTGCACAAAACAATGATTCATTGAAACAGCTCATTCAGGAATACAGCTTGCTGGCACAAGGTGGAACAACACGTTTATTACCGGGACCAACCGGAGAACGCAATACGTATACCCTGTTGCCTCGAGGCCCTGTTCTGTGCCTTGCTGATAATAAGCAAGATGCTCTGGTACAATTAGCGGCAGTACTTTCCGTTGGTTGTCAGACTATCTGGGAGAAGAATGAACTGCATCAAGAGTTACAGCGTCAATTGCCGGAAGAAATTCACCGACATATTCATTGGGTCAACGATTGGCAAAAAGAAGACACAATAATGGAAGCGGTTATTTATCACGGTGATTGTGATCAATTACGTCATGTTTGTGAAGCGATTGCACAACGTAAAGGACCGATTATCTCCGTACAGGGATTTGCCCGTGGTGAAACCAACCTGTTGTTGGAACGCTTGCTGCATGAACGTTCATTGAGTGTTAATACAGCGGCGGCAGGGGGGAATGCCAGTTTGATGACGATTGGTTAAAAGTTATTATTCAATTGACTAAAACCAATAATTAAGAATGAATTGGTTAAAAGAAGTTAATTAGATTAATTTATTATAAATATATAACTAGAGCGTGTTGATCTTTTTGGTATAAAAAGCAAGCAGCAAATGGGGCTGTTATAATGGTTTCGCCAAAAATCAAAACAATTACCCCAAATGCCAAGACTAATGTTAACAGATGATAGCTGGAAATT
>NZ_CAWQTY010000239.1:0-8804 GCF_963897815.1 Xenorhabdus sp. Sc-CR9 | reverse complement strand
GAATCATTGTTGTCAATTTATGTGGCAATTACTCAATCACGTCGATGTCTTTTTACGATCGTTTTCATCGCAGCAAAAGCCCGGAATACAAAAAATGAGTGGAGCACTATTATGAAAAGTGATTTACCAGCAAATCCCCCCTCAATTAAATTGAAGCCGTTATAAATAGAGACTAACGCATTTTGTAATCCCAATCCTCTATCATTATGGGCATGTAGGCAGAAATTGACTAAAGGGTAATCATGGCGTAAGTTAGCAGCCAGTATAGCCATTGCTTCAGGATATATCGTTCCTAATGAATCATTAACTCGAACTACATTGATATCCATAAGTAGTGTTCGATCAATTTCTTTTATTATTTTTTCATAAGATACTTCATCCACCCCTGAACTAAAATTATTTAGCAAACTCACTCTAAAATTTGTAAAACCGTAGCCACGAAGTTCTTCAGTTGCTCTTTCAAATGTTTTTTCATCTGATTTATACGAAACCATTCCAAAACTGATAGTTACATATTTTTTAAATTCATCAGGGAAATATTTAAATTGCTTCATAAGAGGTTCATGGCAATTTAATAGCATGATAAACGAAAATTTAGCATCAAACGGAAGTTTATTTTGATGAACAAGCAGCTTTATAACAGAGGCTAAATCTGTTGGGTCTTTTGGACCAGAACCAAAAACAATATCTCTTATTCCTGTTTCAAATATAGTTGATATTAAGGGTATTTTTCTATCTGTTTGAATCGAAAAAGGGCATCTTTCAGAGCCTTCCCTCAGTGTTTCATCCAAAATACCATCAATATTAAAATTTGAGAATCGTGGTTTATGATTCTTAGGTAGTGTCAATAAGGCCATGTCATAACCTCTTTCTTATTTAATTTAATTTAATTAAAAAATATTCAGCCCAACAATGTTGCTTAAATGTTTTTATTTTGTTAAATGAATAATTTCTTTCTTATCATTGAATTTATCAATAATAGTGACAAGGGTGGTGCTATGAAGCAGGATATTAGTACTAATCGTTTCGATGGACGCAGTATTACTCTTGAACAACTGCGTGCTTTTGTGTTTGTTGCTACACATGGGGGGTTTGCTAAAGCTGGTGAAGAATTGGGGAGAACACAATCTACACTCAGCTTCAGTATTAAACGGCTTGAAAATGATATTGGTTGTCGTTTAATCGATAGGCGTCAAGGGTATATTATTGGGTTAACTAACGAGGGAAAGCAGCTTTTACCTGTGGCAAAGGAAATCCTTTCCCGTATGACACAAGCGCTACAATTAGTGAAAAAATCCCAATTGAGAAGCAAAATTGCGCTCGGTGTACCTAATGATTTCAGTATTACAAAACTGCGCAAAGCAATTTCCTGGTGTCTTACTGAACATCCTGAATTAAAAATAGAGATTACTGCTGCTTCATCGCCTGAACTTTCTGCTCTACTGGAAAAACAACAATTAGATATGACGATAACAAAAGAAATAGCAGGAAAGCCGATTAACACCAATGATAAAAGTATTTTGCACGTTGAGCTATTGTACTGGGTTGCCTCAAAGGCCTTATATTTCAGTGAACTCCAAGAAATTCCTCTGGTTACTTTTCCCAAAGGCTGTGTTATCCGCCAATATGCCACAAAAATACTGGATAATGTGAACAAACCGTATTTCTTTTCATATGTCAGTTCTTCCTTTGAAAACATAAGAAGTGCAATAGCACATGGCTTGGGAATTGGATTATTACCACATGGTACATTAACCGATGACCAATGCATATTATCCACCGAACATGGAGTACCTAGTGTTCCAGCCATTCAGCTTGTTTTACATGTTGCAGTTCAGAGTGATTTGCACACACTTTTTGCTGATTATCTACGCCTCTCATTATCAGAATAATGGCAGTATAAATATTGAATAAAGTTACTCCTGTCCACACATAAGCCGTTGCTCTCGGTATAATCACGGAGAAAACTGGTGCTGGATGATTGTTGGGCCAAGAAACCGTTGGAAAATAACCTCTACCAACTGCTCGTTATACATTAGAGAATTTGCAAACAGGGCACCTTCGCTACCACATTAAAATTCATTTGAATGATTCAGCAGCACTCAGCTTTTTTCAATAAACCTCGTGCAACATCCATTTTTCTGGCTACCAAAACAGCGGCTTCCAGTTCACTGCACTGGTGTGCCCGCATTAATGCCCGTCGCTCGGCCTTTTCTTCTTTTTCCGTCATGCCCAGCGCCAGATAAAGACTCGGGGGCACCACCCGAAACAAGGCCTCGATTTTTTTTGCCAGTACCACGCCTTCAGTATAACAACGGGGTAATTTACTGGCAGAGAGCAGCACCGCTTTCTGCTCTTCCGTCAGCTTTTTAAAGCGGGCGATTTGCTCCACTTCATCCGGTGGCATGGTGAGACATAACCACCACTCTGCCATATTCAGCATCTTTTCAGCGGTGTCAGGGTAATCTGCCAGGTTTTGTGTAGCGAGCCACAGCCAGGCCCCCAGTTTACGCCACATCTTGACCACTTTAGTCATATACGGTGATAACAGCGGGTTGGTCGTGGTGATATGCCCTTCATCAATCACCAGTTGCAGTTCGCGATCCTGATATTGATCCCGTTCAGCCAGGTTATTGACTTTGTTAATCAGCGACACCATCGCCAGTGCCATCTGGGCCGAGTAGTTCTCCCGTGCCAGTGTGCCCAAATCAATCAGGGTGGCATCCACTTCCGGCCACGGCGTACCGGGGCGGTTAAACAGTTCATCCTCAAAGCCTTGTGTAAACATTGACATAGCACTGGCCATTTCATCCGCCCATTCCCGCCGGTGTGCGGTGATTAACGGCTGCCCGTGTTCATCCTGCTGATGATTACGGGCGATGACATAAAGGGCATTTTGTAAGTCTGAAGCCACCATCTGGAGTGCTTCGTTAAAACTGGTCTGTGCGGCTATCATAATCGCTTCGCGGATAAGACCACGATCAGAGCGGGCCAGGCGCTCTTCCTCTCTTTTTTCACCGCCGGTGATCATCAGTCGGGCAGCAATTTCCATTTCCCCCAGAATATCGCGCTGTTCATCGCCTTCTTCCTGTGCTTCATCCGTCTCAGGAATATCGGCTTCATTAATCCGCAATTGCTCAGGACTCAGTTGCAGCAACTGATGGGCATCGGCAAACAGGGCCAGACTGACGCCACAGCCCGGTCTGATGCCGATTTTATTCACTGTCAGCCCCAGACTCTCATAGTAATCAGCCAGCAGGCCAAAGCTGTTGCCGGCTTCGACAATAAACAGGCGCGGCCGGTGTATTGCCATCAACTGGATTAACGAAGCGCACAGGGTGGCGGACTTCCCCGCACCGGTCGGGCCAAACAGCAATAAATGGGCATTCTGGGTGCGATCCTGTTTGTTCATCGGATCAAAGGTCAGCGGTGCCCCGCCCCGGTTAAAGAAACTGAACCCCGGATGCCCGGTGCCGGTTGAACGGCCGGTGACCGGCAGTAACCCGGCCAGATGCTGCACCCAGGTCAGGCGGGTATACCAGTGTTTTTTGTCTTTCTGCGGGTTAAAGCACATCGGCAAGGCTCGCAAATAAGCATTTAGCCCTGATAGCCCTCCACCTGCAGATAGCCCTGAAAACCGGCGAGATAGTCGGCGGCACACGTCCCTGAGCGGCTGGCCTGATAGTCATACAACACGATATTAGGCGTGATCGTCAGTGGCTCGGGGGCATCGGTGCCCACACAATAGACCCACATGTAATTTGTCGTTTTTTCGGACGTCACCACCTTCACTGGGGTTTCATCCGCATGGAGAACCGGTTGTTGCAACAGCGTTTCCCTGAACCTGGCCACCAACGGCGCAAACAGCTGGGCGGATTTTACTATCCAGTCACTCTGGGTCTGGCGGCTGAGGTCAATGCCATACTGTTTGAACAACATTTCCTGGCGGTACAAGGGTAACCCATACTGATATTTACTGGTAATAAGCTGGCTGAGCAGACTGCTGGTTGCCATGCCTTTCCTGATGGGCATCGCTGGCAGGGGAGCTTGTCTGATAGGGGTCTGAACCCCGGACTTTTCACATTCACGGCAGGCGTATTTAGGGCGGATATGTTCAATCACCTTGACTTGGGCTGGGATGAACAGCAGCTTTTCACTGCGGTCTTCCCCCATCTGATGCAACCTGCCGCCACAACATGCACACTGTTTTTCCTCATCGGCGATATCATGGAACACGGTTTCACGCGGTAAGTCTTTGGGCAGGGGCTGGCGTGTCGGCTTATGACGGGTAACGGTGAGGGTTTCCTGCGCGGGGGCAGTGTCAGCCGACAACGCGATCTCTTCCGCTTCGTTAAACAACTCCCCTTGCCCGGGGAAAGCTTCCGACGAAGCGCCAAACCGTTTTTGCTGTGCTAAACGAAACTGCTCTTCCAAAAAGGCCAGCCGCTGCGACTGCTTAATCAGCAGCCGTTTCAGTTCAGCAGGGTCATTGGGCAGGGCATCAATATCGATTTTCATGGGAACATTTTATCCCTTCCCCGGCGCAAAATCTGACTTATTGCCCGTCTGTTTGATGATCATCAAGGGATCAGGTGACATGGCAATTCTGGACGGACAGCGGCTGATGACCGATGACATCATAACCCGATAACAGCCCATGCAATTGCTGCTCTGTCAGGGTCAGGGAGGCACTGTTGACGGCGGTGGGCCATTTGAATTTCGCGTTCTCCAGCCGCTTGTACCAGAGCGCAAACCCGGTTTTATCCCAGTACAGGATCTTGAGTTTATCCCGCTTCTTGTTGCAAAAAAGGAATAACGCCGTTTGCGTCGGCAAGAGCTGCATTTCCAGCTCCACCCAGACCGCCAGCCCGTTGATGGATTTTCGGAAGTCGATAAACGGGCGGCACAAATACACCTCCGGCACATCCACAAACATTTTCATGCGGTAAGCCCCCGAATAATCGCAATGATAACGTGCATGTCCGTGCCGGCAGGAAAACGCAGTGTGCCCTGCGGTGTCTCAAATAAGATGGGGACCATAGATTTTTTCTGAGCGGTGCTGACTTGAATAAAAGCAGGCGAGGCAGCGGACTCAGATCGCTTTTCCTGTGAACGAGCGTCACATCGACGATGGTGATAGAACTGGGTCATTGAGATACCGATTTTTTGGCAAAACTGCTGAACAGTCAGTTGGGATTTTTTCTGCTGTTCAAACATGTCCAGCCACTCGGCTGGTGTAAACCTGGATTGGCTCATGTGGGCTTTTTCCATCATAAGAATAGGTGAAACTATTTTAATCCGTGGATTTACCCTGGCTAGGTGGGGTTCCCCGTACGCTTACGTAAGAAAAACAATTAACGCTGTTTATTTAAGGGGGCTTTTTCAATAATTCGCCTGTCATCCAATAACGTCCACGATGAGCGCTCAGGGACTCGGTAACAGGAGAATGAATATGATAGTGACAGCATTGAAGGAAAATCTTATCCGTTTGCCGGAAGTGCAGCGCCGAACGGGTTACAGCAATGCGTGGAGTTACAAACTGATTGGTGACGGGGAATTTCCGAAGCAGGTCAAAATCGGCCCTCGCTCCACCGCGTTTATTGAATCAGAAATAGATAACTGGATTGCCCAACGCATCGCGGGATCACGCGCGGCATAAGGTGCACAAAAGAATATGACATAAGAAACATTACATAAAAACACAACGCCCCAGAGTGCGCGAACACATCTGAGGCGTTTCACCAATAACCGTTTAGTAAGGTAAAAAACGATGGCTGACATACAGCATACCCAAACTCGCCCTGAATTTACAGTTCAAAAAAAATCCGGCAGTCAAAAACCGCTCGACCTGATCCAGACCGTGAAAACATCAGTCATGTATTCATGGGCAAATCTGCTGCCTGCCTGTGGTATTGACGTTCCGGCAAAAGGTAAACATGGCCCCTGCCCGATTTGCGGCGGCACTGACCGTTTTCACTTTATCGATGATCACCATCATGGCAACTGGCATTGCCGCCAGTGTGATACGCCCAACTACGGTGATGGACTGGATTTAGTAGCAAGAACCCAAAAGATTTCGATTACTGAGGCGGCGAAAATCATTGCTGGATCACTGGCATTGCCTCTGCCCGACCCCAAACCCGCCAAAGAAAACTTTTATCCAATACAACCGATTGCCGACAAAGTGGCAGCACTGATGGCGCAAACAGTTATCGGGCAATCGCCCTATCTGACTGCAAAGGGGCTGCACTGCCCTAATCAGCGACTGCTGTCCGATAAATCAACCGTGTTAATGCTGACAACACTGGACAATAAAGTCACAGGGGCGCAGATCATCAAACCGAATGGTGAGAAAAAATTCCTCACTGGCAGCGAGAAGAAAGGCGCGTTTATTGCTCTGTCAGTGCTGGAAGAACGCCCCGATACGGTCATCATTACCGAAGGTTACGCCACGGCACTCACAGTGAACCAACTCTGTAACGGGACTGTTCTGGCCGCGCTGGATGCGGGCAATTTGCTCTCTGTTGCCCAATCAGTCAGAGAACGCTGGCCGGACACGAAAATCATTATTGCCGCCGATAACGACTGGCATCATCCCGACGAACTGGATAAAAACGGCAAACCAAAAGTGAATACCGGCAGAATCTCGGCAGAAAAAGCCGCTATTGCGGTGAATGGCTGGATCACGTTATGGGCGCTTTCGTCCGGGGCTGTGACGAACTGAAAGCCAAAACAGGAGCCAGCATTCTGGTTGTTCACCATTCCGGCAAAGATGAGAGCAAAGGCGCAAGGGGTTCCAGTGCGTTTCGGGCTGCGCTGGATGTTGAATACCGGATCAACCGGGAGGGGAAAAAAGGTGATGCACTGGTTATCACCTGCACCAAAATGAAAGATGCCGAAGAGCCGGAACCCCAAGCCTATGACCTGCGCGTGGTTGAACTTTTTACCGATAAAGACGGGGAGGATATTACATCACTGGCTCTGATTGACAGGCCGCGCGATCCGGTTGAAGAGGAAGAAATCGGACTCATTGCCAATAAAACCGATAACCACACGGTATTGTGGCAGTGTATACGCTCGCGCACTGCCCTGAAAGAACCCTGTTCCATTGCCCTTGTGCGTGATGATTTAAAGGCGATGGGAGTGAATGTAAAGAATTTCAGCCGCTGGTTAACCAAGTTAGAGCATGACAGGCTGATTACCCGGAACGGGCAGGAACTCGCCCTTGTTAACCAGAATAATGACAATTAAAAAGAGAGTCAGAAAGTGAGGAGAGGTGAGGAACGGAATTTTTCACCTCGCCATATTCCTCACTTTTCTCGTATATATACGGAAAAAGTGAGGAATACAAAAGACATTGATTTTTAAGGATAAATAAATCTCAATTCCTCACCTGTTTTTGCAGTGAGGAAAATAAAAAGTGAGGAGAAAAATGAGGAGCGGGTGAGGAATTACTCTTTTTTCTGGCAGGAATTTTTTAGATCTCCGTGTTACTGGGTTAATGAATTAGCCCAGTAACACGGAGAAGACAAGCGTAGCGCGTCAGTGATACCCTAAACTCACTATCAAGCGAAGCAAAAAACTCAAAGTGGTCATTTTACCACTCTCCGTAAGGGTACTTTTTCCCTTTGATAAAGTTTTTGATACGTTCGGAATATTCACCATAACCATCAGGATGGTTTGTTTTGTCCCGGCAAATCGTCATATTATCACCAGAAATCGATTCACCTGTGGCCACTAAGATATTATCGCCGTTGTTTTTATCGATCCCCCGCAACCAAGCGCGTGCAGTTCCAGCGGGAGCCAGACCAATAAAAATTCGCTCTCGATAGTCTGGTGGTTGTTTCTTATAGCCGGGATAGAAAGCAGGTTCGCGCATCAGCTGTCTTACAGCTGGTGTGAATTTAAATAGCGTCTGATAAGATTTTTTATCAATCACTGAATCCCAGCAGACTGTCAACGAGAGAGGCAAGGCTTCACCATGGTTTTTAATCCCGCTAGCCCCCCCTCCTAATTTCTTGCTCCACGAATTCACACTTCTATAATCTGAATTAGCGCCATCAGGCATAAATTTTTGCACAATATAATTATCTTCATCCAAAAACTGGACAAAACTAATACTGACAGGAGAATATTTTGGGGTAATAAATTGGAATCTCCACTTCTCATAAGGCAGCGGTTCGCTATTGCGTACAATGGGTTTGTAAGTCACTACCCGCTTTCCTGATGAATAGGACACTGATGGATACGACTGACAAGCCGTTAACCCCAATATCATGCCTGAGCAAAGTAACAAAGCTAATGTATTGTTGTTTCTCATTCTGAAATATCCTTGCCATTATTATCAAAAATAGTTCTACGCCAATTACTATTAGGACGATTCGCATAAGCAATTTCCGCCGGTAAAATATCCCCTTGCGTTGTATTATCTTTTGTTTTTGTATTGTTCCAGTTTGCTGAAAAGTGAGTGTATTTAGACCATATTAATGTCAGTTCTTCCTGAGTAAAAGGCTCAGGTTTCTGTCCCTGCCTGACAGCCCGCCCCTGAGCAATAGTTTTTTTGATCTGGCTGGCGATTCAGGCGGTTTCTTAAAAAATAGACCATGCTTATCCAAGATTGACGTCTTGTAATAAGTCTTTTTATGATTGAATTTGGTGACCGTCTAGACGGTCACATCAGGGCACGAGCATACTTTGATTAACATTCAGCCAAAGAAAACTTGGGCGCGGTAATCATCACACCAGCTGGCTTTTTTAAGCTTATTTCTTTGGCTTGGTGCCCCGCAATCACATTGCTTGACCAT
>NZ_CAWQTY010000238.1:0-9027 GCF_963897815.1 Xenorhabdus sp. Sc-CR9 | reverse complement strand
AATTTCCAGCTATCATCTGTTAACATTAGTCTTGGCATTTGGGGTAATTGTTTTGATTTTTGGCGAAACCATTATAACAGCCCCATTTGCTGCTTGCTTTTTATACCAAAAAGATCAACACGCTCTAATTTAAATGAAAAATCACAGAAAAATACTAAGATGCTGGATGTGGATGTCAGGTACACAGAGCACACGTCCTTAGCTACCCTCTTCACGCCGGTAACTGTACAGGTTTATTTCTACTATATACTCATAACATTGAACTATACACTTCGTCTTTCAAACTGCCTCTTTGTTGGCTGCGCTCGCTCACCCCGGTCACATAGTTATCTATGCTCCCGGGGATTTGCTCTCTTGCCGTCGCGATGCAACTTGAAATCCATTGTGTATAATACGTAGCTGCCATCCTTATCATTGCCTTCTGGGATCAATACTGCCAAAAACAGCCACGGTAGCTTGCGCCATAGAAACGTTAATGTCATGGCGCAATGACTGAAGATGAATCAGGAAGAAGTCATTTTTGATGTTTTATCAATACTTCCAGATGATTTGCGAAACTTTCCAATCCTTCAGAACGTCATCAGAAGGCATTAATTCCTCAGGACCATCCCAAATTCCGCTAAAAACATAGCTGACATGCTGGCTTTGTGGGGCAGTACAGATAACTGTGGGCTGCGTAGTGAAATCATTAGACCGCTGGCAGGCTCCAAATGCCTTGTCATACACATCAGAGAAAAGTGTGCCTATTTTCGTCCCCCAAATTGTTTTGATATCTTCATCCCGCACATCAATACGATTAACTTTACCATTGACCGAACCATAAAATTCGAGTTTTACCTGATTATTTTCCATTCCCTGAATGATGCTGATTAACTTGCCATCTTTCGTTTCCATACCACTCCGCAGACGATATTTACCTTCCAATTCCTGCTCAATTGCAGATTGGGTCATATTCGTCTGTTGATTAATGTTTCCGACTCCCTGTTCAGAAACATTGAAGGGACGATCAAACCAGTTAAAAGGTGATAGCGAAGACCACGAAAACTCTGACGCTCCAGCACAAGCAGTTAACAATAGTGAGCACCCCACTAAGCCACTGGACACAACAATTCGATGCTTGGAAAATTCATTGAAGATAAAAAATTTATTCATCACTGTTTCTTACCTTAGCTTCTAAGGGCTGTAACTTGAAATCCATGGGTATAGAACTCCATAAAATAGATAAAAACCATGGCAATTATTGTAATAACATTACCAATTATTTTTCCAGTTATTATTTTGTATATTGCTATTGATTTTTTCTTGTTAATTATTACCCCCATACATGAGTAGAAAAACATTCCATCAACAAAAACCAAAAAAATATATTAATGACGCAACATTGAAAAATTGTTTAAAAAAACACAGTTACAGTTAAGCAATATTTACATTACATTGAAATTTAAGATGATTACATTTATGTTCAATTCATTGATTGCAATTGTATTTATTATCATACTCTCCCCCCATGGGACAGTAAAAATACCTGACCAAAGAGTGATTGAAAAAGTGATTGAATCAATCACTTTTCATGATTCACTAATTCGTACTCTACGTAAGAAAAATAAGAGAAAAATAACCCATGCCTGCCATGAATATTACGCTAACAGTCAATTACCTTATGATTGGATGGTATTAAAGGGAAAACCCGACTTTTCTGCCATTGAACATCATTATATATTTAAAGATATTAATGGAGACATTAAAATAAAAGTCGATCATCATAATGATGATAATAAAACCCCCTTGATGTCAAAAGATCTTCTTGTAGTAAAAAATAACCATCTAATTAAACTAATTTATTTTATAAGGCATTCAATGAAAGCATATAAAAATAGCTGAATAGTAAAAAACCGCTCAGCCATTTCCTATTATTTATATTTATTCAATAATTAAACTTTTCTTAAAAACAGAATTTTCCTGCCCTAAATAATCATATTCCATTTTTTCACACATACAAATAGTTGCATCATTTTCTTCTGGAACCATGATCAAAATACTTGGGCACCCTCTT
Organism: Xenorhabdus sp. Sc-CR9; assembly: GCF_963897815.1. Lineage (NCBI taxonomy): Bacteria > Pseudomonadati > Pseudomonadota > Gammaproteobacteria > Enterobacterales > Morganellaceae > Xenorhabdus > Xenorhabdus sp. Sc-CR9. The sequence continues at coordinate 6,974 of NZ_CAWQTY010000238.1, read as the reverse complement.
GCCAATAATTTTTTTTCCAGACGAGAAACCAACGCATTCGCTATTCCTCGGCCCCGAAATTCAGGATGGACGCCCAGATAATAAGCATGACCACGATGCCCGTCATAGCCGCCCATAACTGAACCAACCACTTCCCCAGCAACTTCAGCAACCAAAAATAAATCAGCATCATGGGTTATCTTACGCTCAATATCTAGTTCTGGATCATTACCAGAATTAATCAAATCACAGCGATCCCAAAGTGTAATAACGGCTTCAAAATCGTCTTGCCGAAACACCCGAATTTCCATAGTTAGTAAGCCTATTTAATAAGCAATTGAATCAGCGTTAATTATCACTGGTTTTATTTGGGAATCAATATGAAAATGCACTTACTGATACTAACAGGTATACTCCTGATAGCCATAAACTTACCAAAATGAAAAAAGAAATGAATACACCCAAGCTCAGTGATAAAAAACTTAAAACTCTACACGGAAAAGAAAGCGTGTATAGGGTATACCGTGGGTGAATAGGGTTAATTGTCACCAACTCAGATGTGACAAGGCTTTCAGAGAATTGTGTATAGCTAAAGGGCGAAAAGGATTTTTCAGGGGGTCTTCTGGCAGGTAAACGAAATCAGATAAACCGGAGATAGCAAATACAGAAGTGCAAAAAGCAGAGACAATTTTATTTTCACTCTTGATAAAATGGGCTTTATTGATAAATCCCGCTTTAAATTTGGACTTGTAATAGCCAAAAACCATCTCTATCTCGAAGAGGCGATGTGAAAAATGAAAAGTAATAATGTTACTGATATAATTTATTGTTTTTATTCATGACTCATCGAGCCAACGTAGCGCAACCTCAGCAAGACTAAGCCTTTTTTCTTCAATAGAGTTACTGTAGGTACGTTCCTTTTCGTTAATCGTACGGGTCACTTCATGACGCTTAAATCTGTCTATCAATGTCTCTCTTCCTCTTGGCTGTTTATTCGCTTTCATATCCTTATTTATTTCACCATAATGACTTTTGAAGTAACCATTATAAGTATTCATTAGGTTCATTGACTGTGTATGTTTAAAAAAATCAATAGGTAATAATTTTATTGCTTGATCGAAAAATACAACCCGAGCCTTCTTTAATGAAGCATCATCAAGTTCTGGAGCGTAAGGTGCATGATTTTCTCTAATAAATTCTATTTTATCATTAAAAATATCTTGATGAAGCTTTACAAAGTGATCACTATATTTATGCATCTTTTTCAAAAAATGAAGTGAAAAAAGCAAGCAATCTGCATCGCTATTTTGTATTTGGTTATAAATATAAAGGGTTTTTATGTTGGAGACATTATTAAGTTTATTAAGCGTAAAATATAGTGTAAAAAGAATAAACTGATTCTTTCCACGACTTGAATCAACAAAAATGATGGAAATATTATTGTCCATATCTTTAAAAACATTAACTGCGGCAAAATGCGTTCTATCATCACCAGCGTTAATCACAAACCGCTTGTGTTCCCTGCAATTTAAATTATTTAATTTATTTACAGAGTCAGCAAACTCATTTGCAGTCATAATAGTAGGATGAGCATTTATACTAGACGTTGCATTCAAATGCTTTAATATTATTTCACAATTAACCACATCCATCCGTATATTATTGAATTGAATATTGTTTTGTTTATTTGATTGAATTTTATCTATATACGATTTTAACGAATTTTTATCAGGCATTTTTAATACTCCAATTGGTTATCTGAAAAAACATAATTAGTTTATTTAACTTCTTAAAAAGACTATCCCTCGTTCTGATTATCAGGGGATTTTTTATCTTGAGAGACACAGATAATCATGACAGTGTTACCTTGTCAAAAATTATATTTATTGTATTTTACTCAACTTTGTTTTCAAAGAAAGTACTTAATGCAATTATTTTGTTAAATAACAAACAATAATTCTTTGTATGCCAGAACATCATAGTTAGCTTTATTTCTTATTATTTTTCATGTTGTTAATGAGATTGCCTGTCCAATATCTCGAATTTATGCCGGAGGAGGTGATTGGTTTCGGTAACTTCAAGCGCGATTATACGAGTTCACTTATTGTGTCAGATAAACCAATCAGTTAAAGAACCCCGCCATTGGCAAATACCAATGGTCAGGACTTCGCATCCCTGAGTCAAGAACACTGGTAGGTGTTTCTACCAGTGCCCCCTATCACCCTTTCAATGGTGATTCAGACAAGGGAGGCTTTGGCCTTACCGGAATCTTAGCCCGGTAATGCGAACCTTGCTTGAATCGCCACCATCAATTTTTTCAATTAATGGCAGAGTAGCAGGAATGAATAACATCAGAACTGACTGGCATCAAGCTGATATTATTGCTGCATTACGTAAACACGGTACTACCAGTTTTCTGCCTCCTCCATTGCTTAATAGGTTCCGACGAAATGCGTTGCAACTTCTTCACGGGGTCGGAACGTTTGACATGCCAACCTTTCTTTATTGAACACAAATTCACTCTTATTCTTTCTTTTTTTCCACATTGTTCTTATCTTATGTTTTGTTTATAGGTTCGTTCAGTGTTTTATATATAAACAATTATATAAACGAACAAAAAACTCCAGTTAAAAAAATAACATCTATCCATTTAATATCAATCGGTTACACTTTAATTATGAATACACCCAATATAACTCAAGTTAAACATTTTTTCCTCTCATTACAGGATCAAGTCTGCAAGCAACTAGAACAAATTGATGGCCATTCAACCTTTATGGAAGATTATTGGCAGCGAGAAGAAGGTGGTAACGGGCGCAGCCGCGTATTAACAGCAGGCAATATTTTTGAACAAGCCGGCGTGAATTTTTCTCATGTTATGGGAACTTCAATGCCTGCATCTGCTACCGCTCATCGACCGGAATTAGCTGGCCGCAGCTATCAAGCCATGGGCGTATCTCTCGTTATTCATCCCCTAAATCCCTACGTCCCAACCAGTCATGCAAATGTGCGCTTTTTCATTGCCGAAAAAGAAGGCGAATCTCCTGTATGGTGGTTTGGCGGGGGTTTTGACCTCACACCTTATTATGGTTTCAGAGAAGACGTCATTCACTGGCACAACGTTGCCAAAACCTTATGCCAACCGTTTGGCGATGATATTTATCCTAAATATAAAAAATGGTGTGATGACTACTTTTTTATTAAACATCGAAATGAACCTCGTGGTATTGGCGGATTATTTTATGACGATCTAAATACACCTGATTTTGATACCTGTTTTAATTTCACAAAAGCTGTCGGTAATGGGTTTTTATCTGCTTATCTACCCATTGTAGAGAAAAGAAAAGACATCACTTGGGGTGATCGTGAAAGACAATTCCAGTTATATCGTCGAGGCCGCTATGTTGAATTCAATTTAGTTTGGGATAGGGGAACTCTCTTTGGCCTGCAAAGTGGTGGTAGAACTGAATCTATATTAATGTCTATACCTCCTTTGGTGCGCTGGGAATATGGTTACTCTCCAGAGCCTAACTCGCCAGAATCCGAATTATATTCCTCATTTCTGATAAAAAAAGATTGGGTATAACTAATAACAGGAATATAAAGTAATTTTTATATTCCTGTTTCAAATTCCCATTATGTCAGTCTTTCTTTTAAAATCCTTTGAAAATATATCAGAGTATTGACAAAAATATTTATCATTCCTCATTAGCAATACTCTGCCATAAAAAGTTAATATCTTCCCTAATGACTCGTTTATTAATTGTAGGTAATATTCAATCCGGGCCCAAAAATACAAACACAACATATAACAAAAAAATAGGGTATAACTATGAACAATAATAAAATTGAAAAATACAGCTTAATCCCACCATTTGTTTTGGAGTACATATCTGGTAATTGCGATGAGTGCACTAATCAATATGTATTAAAGACATTGGATCATGTTAATAACTTGATGAATACCTCTATCGAAGATGATACTTCTTTTCGGGAAGAAGAATCCAAATCTTATGATAAATTAAACCGAATTATCTATGATGCTCAACATAAAGAGATATTCCCAGGAAAAAAATTGTCCCGAAGTGAAGGTATGGCTGAACATTCTGATGTTGCTGTTAATGAGGCTTATGATCATCTGGGCAAAACATATGAGTTCTATAAAAAAGTTTTTAACCGGGACTCCCTCGACAACAAAGGGATGAAATTAATTGCCACCGTTCATTATGGCGAAAACTATCTGAATGCTTTTTGGTCTAGAAGACAGATAGTATTCGGTGATGGTGATGGTAAATATTTCAATCGCTTTAGCTCTTCTATCGATGTTATAGCGCATGAACTAACCCATGGAGTTATTGAAAGCGAAGCTAATCTTTTTTACGCTTATCAATCTGGCGCGCTGAACGAATCTATCGCAGATGTATTTGGTATTATGGTTAAACAGTATGCCAACAACCAAAAAGCCGATGAATCAAATTGGTTATTAGGGCAAGGATTATTAGGTTATAAATTTAACCCAGATAATAAATCTAATATTGCTTTACGTAGTTTTATTAATCCAGGAGAAGCTTTTTTTGCAGATAAGCAAATAGGCCATATGGATCAATCTGAATATATGCCTTTCTCAAAGGATAATGGTGGTGTTCATATCTTATCAGGTATTCCTAATAGAGCGTTTTATTTAGCAGCAATTGCTCTAGGTGGATATGCCTGGGAAAAAGCGGGAAAAATCTGGTACGAAACGTTGCTGGACGAACGATTATATTCAGATGCAGATTTTGATGACTTTGCTGAACTAACAATCGAAAATGCTGAAAAATTATTTGATAAAAAAATCGCAACTATTATTAAAAATAGTTGGAAGGAAGTTGGTGTTCTAGTTTAAAAAATTTTAGTTAATACAATATCAATTAAGGTTAATAACCGTAACTAGAAGATAAACCTAAAATAATATAATAAAGGGTTAAGGATAGCCCTTTATTATATTTATAAATTAACATTTAAAATATAATCAAAAAATTTTCGAAAAGTAGAAAATACCACTATTTAGATTAATAATTAATAATGTTACCTATAAGTATATATACAAGATATCTAAAAGCGGGGTATTCTTATGCAAAACCATCAAACTAAATTAAACAAATCAGGTATAATACCGCCCTCTATATTGGAATATGTTGTTAAAATTTGTGGTCAAAGTGACAAAGGTTATATATTAAAAACATTAAATCATGTTTATCATTTAATGAAAAACTACCCCGAGATGGATACTCTAATACCTGGATACCAACCAGGATTTGATAATCATCTAAATCGAACTATTTACAATGCTAAATGTAAAGACGACTACCCAGGGAAAATATTAATTTTAAGTGAGGGAGTGGCTACAAGCTCTGATACAGCAGCCAATAAAGCTTATATTTTTCTTGGTAAGACATATGAATTCTATAAGAAAATATTTGGACGTAACTCAATTGATAATCAAGGCATTAAGTTAGTAGCTACTGTACATTATCAGAAAAACTATATGAATGCATTTTGGGATAACAACCAAATGGTTTTTGGTGATGGTTATGCACCCTACTTTAATTGCTTTACCTCCTGCATTGATATTACCGCCCATGAGTTAACCCATGGGGTAACAGAAAGTGAAGCAAGCCTTGATTATGCTTATCAATCTGGTGCATTGAATGAATCTATCTCTGATATATTCGGTATTATGGTAAAACAGTATGCAAACAATCAAAAGGTCAACGAATCTGATTGGTTAATCGGACAAGGGATATTTGGACCTGCGCTCAATCCAGACAATGACCCCAATATTGCTTTACGCTCATTCAAAAATCCTGGCAGTGCTAACCCCAAAGATAACCAAGTAGGTCATATGGATCAGTATCAAGATTTGCCTTTCAAGGATGACAACGGAGGTGTTCACAAATATTCTGGCATACCAAATAGAGCATTTTATTTATTGGCAATCGCGTTGGGAGGTTATGCATGGGAACAAGCAGGAAAAATCTGGTATGAAACCTTATTGGATAAACGTTTATCCCATAAAGCCAGCTTTAGTGATTTTGCAGTGTTAACTGCCGCCAATGCAGAAAAATTATTTGATAAGGAAATTTCAAAAATTGTAACTGATTCATGGAATCGAGTCGGCGTTTCACTGTGAAAATAATAATACCCCTCTGATAATCAAAGGCTAAGGAAAGTCTTTGATTATCTTTATATATTTTTTTCACATTGCTAATATTATCTTAACTCGAATTTCACCTTTCTCTAAGCCCGCCATTCATCAATAAAATTCCATCCCTTTGTCGCCTTAAATTTAGTTATTTTACTTATTAAGATCACATTATAAAAAATTTACATTTTTAGTAGTGACTAATATTGTTGATTTAGCTAATATTTGTATGGGTAGAAATAAATACAAATATTGCAACTTATAAATAGGGTATTATTATGTGTAAAAGTAAAGCATGTAAAAAAAGTATAATCCCTCCTAATTTGCTGGAATATATTTCGCAATCTTGTGATTCCAAAGATAAAAAATGCATATTGAATACATTAGACCATGTTAATAGTCTAATGAAAAAATCGGCAAAGGAAGATGCTATTCAATATAAAGATAACGCCTTAATTTATAATAAAAAAACCATTTCAGAAGTATGAAAAAACTATCCTCTCTCAGGGAAGTGAGTTTTTTAACGCCAGAGCGATTACAAAAAAATTTATCTGAGTAGTCATTACAGCGTTAATTTATATTCTTTCTCAAAGAGGACAAATGAAACAATTTATTAGATAAAAAACAGGCATATAAGAAAAAATTTAGTGATTATCTCACTATCGTTATTATAATCTATTGGTATATATACCCATTGGATTTCAAGATGCAGCGCGACGGCAAGGGAATGACAAATTCGTCGGGAACGAATTTGCCCAGCCAAAGGCTGGCCTCCGGTGAAAGGCAGGAGCCTTTCATTAATCCCCTGGAG
>NZ_CAWQTY010000237.1:0-9122 GCF_963897815.1 Xenorhabdus sp. Sc-CR9 | reverse complement strand
GCTGCTAAGCAGCAGGGGTTCAATTTCCATGAACACTTCTCGACTAATGTCACTGGCATAAATTTTTCTCATCCCCGTAGTTTATATGAAAAATCGTTCTGGTTTAAAAAAATTCTGAATAGGTTCTAAGGGCAATACCTTAAAATGAGATCATTTTTAGTCGTTCACCTTACGCACACTAAACCTACAGCGACATTTAATGATGAACATTGAAGACCTCAAACGGCCTTATCAGGAAGTGGGCCACTCATTACGCCAAATCATTGCGACTGAGCACTATAAGATCGGTGATCGCCTCCCTCCAGAGCGTGAAATCGCAGATAGGCTTGGCGTCTCCCGCGCCCTGATTCGTGAAGCGATCATCATGCTGGAATTAGAGAACCTGATTGAAGTCCGCAAAGGTTATGGCCGGAATTCGGGGATTTACATCATCAACCTGCCAAAAGCCGCTGAGACTTACGTGGAGAATGCGGCAGGGCCTTTTGAGTTATTACAAGCACGCCAATTACTGGAAAGCAATATTGCTGAATTCGCGGCAACCCAAGTTACACCAATCGATATTGCCAATATGCGTCAGGCACTGGAAAAAGAAAAAAATGATCTGGAATCAGGTGAAGATGAATCCGGCGACAGAGAATTTCATCTGGCCATCGCACAAGCAACGCATAACAGCATGCTGGTTGAACTGCTAAAGCAGTCTTGGACATGGCGCGAAAATAACCCGATGTGGATGAAATTACACAGCCGGATCACGAATACCGACTACCGCCGGGAATGGCTGAATGACCATCAGGCGATTTTGGCTGCTATGGTCAAAAAAGACCCTGTGGCTGCGAAACAAGCCATGTGGCAGCATCTGGAAAACGTGAAACAGCGATTGCTGGAGTTATCAGATGTCGATGATCCTGACTTTGATGGGTATTTGTTTGAGTCTTATCCGGTTGGGATTGGGGGGTGAGATTGTACCTTCCATCCATTCAGAGCTGGCAATATAGCTGACGATCATTCACTGGTTCAATCACACTGTAGTTATGGCAGACAAGGGCAAGACAATCGGCGTATTGCAACACGTGACGAAAAAACAGTACGAAACTATCTGTCGATGGTGAAATTGACTCTAACTATCAATATGTTAACACAAAACCCCCATTAAAGGGGTTTTTATGTACGAATATAATTGCTATAGTTCTTAACTATACACAAAAACCCCTTAACAGAGATCTTAATGTAGAGATAATGGAATGGATAAGATCACTGCAATTAAAACATTAGATAAATTCAGCAAGATGGGGAAAAATATTTTCCTCTTACAAGATTTGGAAGTCATCTTTGCTGATGAAGCGCCACGAACATTGAAAAAATCCATCGACCGCCTTATCAAGGCCGGGTTATTGGTTCGCATCACCAAAGGGATCTATGCAAATGCACTCGCGAACCTCGGATCTTATCCGCTGGAGAGTATCGCAATCAATATCCGACGCGGCGAATACAGCTACATCAGTCTGGAGTCAGCATTGTCCCAATATGGGATTATCTCCCAAATCCCTATCGACAGACTCACGATCATGTCTACCGGCAGGTCAGGGGAATTTGAAACACCGTGGGGTGTTATTGAAATCACGCACACAAACAAAAAACCGAGTGAAATCCTGAAAGGAACGCTGGAAAGCCGTGGGCCAATGCGTATCGCAAGAAAGGAAATTGCTCTTCGTGATTTAAAGCGAGTGGGCAGAAACACGCACCTGATTCAAAGGGAGGAATTGGAGTATGCCTGATAAAACCGATTTCAATATTCTTGTCGATGAAATCGTTACGCAGGACGGGTTTACCAACATCAGACCTGTCGTTGAGAAAGAGATGTTGCACTATGATATTTTGTATTGTCTGGCTAAAGACGGTTTGCTGAGAAAGCTTACCTTTCAGAGAGGCATGTCGCTAAGGCTCTGCTATGCAGCAATAAGAAACTGTAAACCATCTGCTTTTTTAAACTGGAAATCTGGTGTCTTTCTATTTCGAACAGTTATGAATAGGCTATATAGTACATTTTCCTGTGGTGAGAAAGATGCCTAAACCGCCCTATATTTTTATATAGTTACACTGAAAAATCTGGTAAATAAAAATCAATAATAATGATTTAAATATATTTAACATTCTCAAGTGAAAATGATCTTTCAACATATTCAGTTTATTTAAATCCCCCCTTCGTTTTATATCTCTTACTAACTTTTCTGCAAAGATAAACTAACCTTCCCACCTTATTAGCTCTATCTATAAAAGATACTCATAAATTATTTTTAAATATTTAAAACTGTCATTACGTCAAAAAAATGATATAATATACCAACATTACGTTAAAATATAACGTAAGAATATCATCAATTACTTAATTTATCAGGAAGAAGGGATTATGGCTAATATTGACAATATAGCATACTGTTACTCGTTCCCCGCTGTCAGAGGGATTCAAGCTGGTCGTCCCTTCTATATTGCTACTTGTCCAATGCGGTTGATTCCCAAGATTTTCAGTTTTGATGAAAATGAAGTTCCCCCAGAACTTCGGGCACAACGTGTATTAAATAAATCGCGCATTCCAGAAATGGCGCGTTATTTAATTGAAAATCCAAAAGATTATGTTTTTTCAGCATTGACAGCATCTATTGCTATTGATGTTGAATTTGCTGAATTCTCTGGTTCCAATAATCTCGGCATTTTAAAAGTGCCAATGGAAGCACAAATTTTGATTAACGATGGTCAGCATCGTCGTAAGGCCATTGAAACTGCTTTGAAAGAAAATCCAGATTTAGGCCAAGATAATATTCCTGTGCTATTTTTTGTTGACGAAGGTTTGCAACGTAGCCAGCAGATGTTCGCTGATTTAAATAAATACGCGATTAGACCTAGCCCATCATTATCAACTCTTTATGATCATCGAGATGTTAATTCAGAATTAGCTCGTTATCTGGCAATGTCTATCAAACCATTTGTAGGGCTAACTGAATTAGAAAAATCCAGTATCAGCAAACTTTCAAACAAATTATTTACATTAAGTAGCATCAAGCAAGCTACCCGTGCTTTGCTCGGAAGAGATCCGAAAGAAGATGATCAGGAAGAAAATAGACGGCTAGCTTCTCAATATTGGCAAGCTGTTTATAATGCAATGCCTGATTGGAAAATGGCATCTAACAAAGAAGTTTCTCCCGCTCAACTACGTCAAGAATACGTCCATGCTCACGGTATTGGACTTCATGCATTGGGTCTACTTGGCCGCAGCCTATTAGCAGAACATCCTGAACAGTGGCAAGAAAAGCTTGCCAAGCTGAAAACGTTCGACTGGCGCAAAAGCAATCCTATACTAATAAAAAGAGCAATGTCACACGGAAAATTAAGTAAAACGACAATGGCTATTCAGCTTACCTGTAATGCCCTTAAAATTGCATTGGATCTTTCCCTTACTGCTGAAGAGCAGCAACTTGAAGCTCAAACGGTTGTCTTATGAGTAAACTAATTCAAGCCCACGATTTGGGCGATTATGAAGATTTTATTAACCAAGAAATGTTTGCCGGTCGACCTCTGGCAGAATACATTTCTGAAATACAGCGTATTTATCACAGCGATAAACGTCCTTGGGTCATTGGTTACAGCGGAGGAAAAGATTCTTCTGCCGTTATTACGCTGGCTTATCTAGCATTACTTGGTTTACCACCAGAAATGCGTCACAAGCCTGTTTTTGTTGTCTCATCTGACACTTTGGTTGAAACTCCTGTTGTCGTAGATTTAATCAAAAAAACAATGGTACAAATTGAGGCTGGAGCCAGTCGCGACGAGCTTCCTATCACTCAACATTCTGTAATACCTAAAACACACGAAACATTCTGGGTCAACCTACTAGGTAAAGGCTATCCAGCTCCCACACGCAGCTTCCGCTGGTGTACAGAACGAATGAAGATTAACCCTGTCAGTGACTTCATTCGCGATAAAGTTAGCCAATTCGATGAAGTCATCGTTGTCCTGGGTTCACGTAGTAGCGAGAGTGCATCACGTGCTCAAGTTATTGCAAAACACAAAATTGATGGTTCACGTCTTGCTCGACATACCACTCTTGCCAATGCATTCATTTATACACCTATTGATACATGGGATGTTGAAGATGTTTGGAAACTGCTGCGTGGTGCTTATCGATATGCTCCAGATGATATAGAAGAGTGGGAAAGCCCATGGGGTGGCAATAATCGCCCTCTTTGGACTCTTTATATGGATTCGTCAAATCAAGGCGAATGTCCTCTTGTTATTGATGATAGTACACCTTCGTGCGGTAACTCTCGCTTTGGTTGCTGGACTTGTACTGTTGTTACAAAAGATAAAGCAATGGAAAGTCTTGTCCAAAATGGGGAAGACTGGATGATGCCTTTGCTCAAGTATCGCGATCTACTTTCTCTAACTACTGACCCAGCACAGAAAAATACTTACCGTAACCACAAACGTCGTACAGGTAAAGTCAGCTATCAATATGCCAAAGAAGGGGAAGACATTACCGCAGAACGTAAACATGTCCCCGGCCCATACTGGTTAAAATACCGACAAGAGTGGCTTAAACAATTGCTAGAAATCGAACGAGAGTTAAACCAACAAGGCCGCCAGATAACTCTAATTACAGAGCCAGAGCTTCATGCCATTCGTCAAGAATGGCTAAAAGATCCTAATGAACCAGATTGGAATGATACATTACCGGGTATCTACCGCTCCGTTTATGATCGTGATTTAAACTGGGTTACTGATGATCAATCTAGATTTGATTCTAGTGATGCTGAATTACTCGCTCAAATTACTCAAGGATTCGATGTAGAACCAGAAATGGTCATGAAACTAGTTGAGCTGGAAATATCGATGGAAGGACTAAGTCGCAGACAAGGAATATTTGACAAAATTGGCACAATTTTGAGGCAAGATTGGGGTAGTTTAGAACAAATTGAACAAAAGCAAGCTTCGCTCCAAAAACGTAATGAACGTGATATTCACCTTGAAGAAGTCATGAAATTAGAAGCTGAAATTAAAGAATTACAACGTAGGCTAATTGACGCTGAGGAACTGTCTATATTTTCCAGTGAGGCACAAGAAAATGCTAATTAAGCAATTAGTCCTGCGTAATTTTCGCGTATTTAGTGGTACACATACTATCGATCTTGCGCCGAGGAAACGTCAGCATGAAATCCACGATCGTCCAATAGTTCTATTTGGTGGGTTAAACGGTGCAGGCAAAACGTCTATTTTATCCGCTATTCGTTTATCACTATATGGACGATTAGCATTTAACCATACTATTCAACAACAAGAATATATTGAGCAGCTGGGTGCATTAATTCATAACGGCAATAATCAATCCGAACGTCCAAATGATGCGTCAATTGAACTCACTTTCACCTATAATAAAGAAGGCAAAGAATCTGAGTTTACTGTTACACGTAGCTGGAAAAAAGGAAAAAAAGACCAACTATCACTGCAACAAGATGGACAAGCTCTTAGTGAACTGAATTATGATCAATGCCAAGGTTTTCTTAATGAGCTTATTCCTCACGGAGTAGCTGACTTATTTTTCTTTGATGGTGAAAAAATTGCTGAACTGGCTGAAGATGAATCAGGCAACATTCTGCGCACTGCTATGCGCCGCTTACTTGGTTTAGATTTGATCTCTAAGCTAAGAAATGATCTCGTCATTTTTATTAAACGCCAGCAATCCTCTCAATTAGAAGGGAACCTACAACTCCGGCTTTCAGAGTTAGAAAATAAGTCGAAAGAGCTTTCTTGCAAAACAGAGCACTATTTAGAAGATGCTGATTTCTTAAGTTCACGTATTGAATTATTCACAAGAGATATCACTAAGCATGAAGGACTATTAAGTGCTCAAGGTGGTTCTTTTGCTCAAACTAAAGAACAAGAGCAAAAGAAAGTTGATGAACTCATCAAAGAAAAAGAGGGAATTGAAAAAGCACTACGCCATGAATTCGATGGCACTCTTCCTTATACTTTAGCACCTAAAACTTTATCTCTATTGCTTGAAAAAATTTCTCAAGAATCAGAAATAAAACAAGCCAAAAGCTTTGAAAAAGAACTTAATAGCTTCCTGAATCAGCTAAGAAACGATCTTGCTTTACGTTCTAGTACAACCAGTAAAATTGCTGCTGAAGCTATCACTGACAACCTAAATGAATATATGTCTCAGAAGCCAAAAGGTGATTTGCGATTTGATATCTCAGATCGTGAAGCGGGTATGCTACAGCAATCAATTGAACAGGACAGTCAAAAATCTTGGGAACGTTTTGATAATTACCGAATCCAACTTACTGATATTGAACAACAGCTAGAACAATCTGCCGCTAATATTGCTCGTGCTCCTGAAAATGATCAGCTTATGGATATTTTCCAAAAAATACGAGATCTAGATAAAGAACGCAATGATACTCGCCAGAAGTATAAGTTAGCTCTAGAAGCAGCCCAAAAATGCAAACAACAGCAATTAGATTGTGCTCGTCAAATTCAAAAGCTACACGATTCGGCCCGCAATAAATATGGTCTTATGAGTGCACTAAAGAATGCCGAAGAAACAATTAATCTGTTAGAACGATACAGTGAAGTGTTAACTCAGGCTCGTGTTAAAAAACTCGCAAAAAATTTCGAAGCGGCTTATCGTAAATTAGCTCGTAAAGATGATCTACAACTTCATGCACATATTAACCCTAATACTTTTGATGTCGAGTTAGTTGATGAAAGTCTATCTATAATTAACAGAAAATCCCTTTCAGCAGGAGAAAAACAAATTTACGCTATTGCTATCTTAGAAGCATTAGCTAAAACTTCTGGTCAAGAATTACCTGTTATTATTGATACCCCACTAGGACGCCTTGATTCTAAACATAGAGATAATCTGATTAATCATTATTTTCCTTATGCCAGTCATCAGGTAGTATTACTCTCTACCGATACTGAAGTTGATGAACGTTATTTTGTTGACCAACTGCGTGATGATATTTCTCACACATACCAAATCGTATTCAATGCTAAGACGAAATCTTCATCTCTGAAATCTGGATATTTCTGGGAATTGACTAAGGAGACAATTTAATGCTCCCGAATAGAATGCAACTAAATCGTCAGACAGAAGAACAGCTTAAAAAACTGAAAAATTATACTGGATTAACACCAAATATTTCCGCCAGATTAGCCTTTTTCCGCTCTGTAGAAAGTGATTTCAGGTATTCAGCAGACCGAGATAACAAAAAACTCGATGGTTCGCTCGTATTGGATAAAATTACGTGGCTTGGAGAAACAGTGCAAACCACGGAGTTGGTGCTTAAAATGCTTTATCCTGAACTCGAACAGAAAGAGTTAATTAAAGCATGGGCTGCGCATGTGGAGGATGGGATTGCTGCGTTGAGGAATTATCGCAATCTTAAGGATTTTTCTCAATCTCTGTAAAATTTAACTTATAAAAATATACCCCCATATTTATACATATGGGGGATTTATATATTAAATTTTAAATTGATTATTAACAAATTCTTTAAATTTTGATAAACCCATTTTTCTCACTGTAGAAATATCTTCTATTTCGTACTCAGAAATACAACTCTCTAATTTATTAATTAAATGACTATATGAATCTTTAACTCCACGATATTTAATATAGAGTATATAAAAATATTTTATTTGATTACCGCTGAAGCCTGACTCCTTATAAGCCTTAATTACATCATAGTAATATGTTATAAGCTTTGGTGCCATTTTTATATCAAAATTATTAATAAATAAATTATTATAATCTTTTTCAAAAATGTCTTTCATGCTATTTGTAGACTTTTCAGGATAACCACTTACAGCCTTTAATATTTGACCAAAGGTTTCCATTTTTATTATAAATTTATATTTCTTACCTTCATCAGAACCTGTATCACCTGACTTTCTTATGTAAGCTATATCATGTTCGTCCAGATATCGTTCAATATCTATCTGTTCAGTTGACAATGATTTTAAACCAGAGGACTTAATCGAGTTCTGACTATTAGTATATTCAGCAATTTTATGTATATCATTAGAGTCAATATCAGGCATGAAAACTCGTAACAATACTTCAGCATTACAAAGATAGTTGTTGATGTTATCTGCATTCTCTTTATTAAATTCATGAATAGTTCTGAGAGTTTGTCCTCCATTTACGATTTGAAAACCATTAATATCCAGTCTCATCATTCTATTTCCAGGTAAGTTCGTTGCAGATATTGACTTAGCGACTATCGTAATTCCATTATTATACATAAAGAATTTTGTTGGATTGTTTTTTATCGTATCACTAATGTTTGGATTATATTTTGAGTTTTTAACAAAACCTCTTACATTATCAAATAAAACGCCATATTCAAGGATTGAATTGGCCAAAACCGAGATATCTTCTATATTTTTATCCAATCTTAGTTGCTCATCATTAGATGTTATACGTATAATTTCATCACATCTAACTCTTAAAACATAAGACTTTGCTGTCGCTTTACTATCCTCACTATAACACATTAATGCATCTTTGCTTAGGATCATACTTGCATTGATATCTTTCGGCCTAATTGACATGAACTGCGATATCGTTGGTAGCGCCAGAGGTTTTATATTTATTTTATAAAGAGAGGATAAATGATCCAATTCAGAGTTAATCGTTTTAACTTCATTAGCTTCATTACTTACCTGATAGAATGTCACATCCCATACATCTTTAGGAGTTAAAAATATATCATTAAGTTTTTTTAGTTTACACTTCAATTTCTCAGAGTATTTATCAAACTCTTTTTTATCTTCAGACAAACAAAGATTTAAAAATTTTGTTGATATAAAACTATCATTCAAACTCTGTGTTTTATTATTATTGAAACTCTCTCTATACTTAAAATTAAATAACTTAACACACTTTTTTTCTTCATCAATATAAACAGCGTCCATACCAAAATCATTAATTAACCTGAGCTTCGCTTAAGAAGGGAACTAAAGTGCCTGAGGCACGATCAAAGTTTTTGCTAAAGAAAACAAAATCGTGGAGATCCTCAGGCATGTATAATTTAGAAGAACTTTACTGCTGCGTCGAT